>DSCM01000089.1 GCA_011049115.1 Pseudomonadota bacterium | reverse complement strand
TTCATTTTCTTCGGAATACGTTTCCAGTTGGGGTACTCTTTTTTGAGTTGTGCTCTCACTTCGTTTTTGATATCTTTACGGAGCATGGAAAACCTCTATTTTGGGCTGATGTTTTGTGGTGATCATTGATGCCCATTATAGAGGTTTCCCTGCATTAAGTAAATGTTATTATTGATATTTTATCCAATCTTTGCAACACCTTTCTTTATTCCCCTTAGCAATGAAGATGACGATAATCTGGCCTCCATGGGGCGCAAATTACTGGACTTTTGAGCCCGCTGCGGCGATGACTTATATGTAGGGCCCGTGGGAATTCTCCCTCAAGCTGATGTATGATTTCAGCACTCGGCAGAACGACTGCCCGACGATCTACGAATTTAACGTCGATCGCACCCCGGGGCAGGAGTTTCACGCCGATTACTCCGTCTCCCGGAAGTTCGGCGAAAGCCTGCGGCTCGGCGTGAGTGGCTACGGTTACACGCAGGTGAGCGATGACAAATACCACGCCGGCGCCGATGTGCCGCAGCCGGTGCGCGAGCTGTTGGCGGCGGACGAGGATAACCATTCGCGGGTACTGGCCGCCGGGCCGGGTTTATGGTATAATTGGGGCAAGTTGTTTATCGAACTTCGGAGTCAGTGGGAATTCGCCGCCCGCAACAAAACCGAGGGCTCCAGTCACTGGCTCAAGATCACGGGTCAATTCTGAGGTTGATGGTATCGTCAGCGGCTACATTCCACTCCTTGTGTAGCACTTCCCGGGGGATGAGGCGTATTACTTCTCTGGCCGCTTCATCCCCCGGGGCGGGCGTGTTTCCCGTACCTTGGGAAGCTTGTCAGGCCCGCCTTTTCAAGGGGTGGTTGACAATTAGGCATGACTTTTTTACAATTATAATTTATTTCAGCGGTTGATGGCTTAAGGTTTGATGAAAACGAAATGTGCTCGTCGGGTGGTCGGCTTCCTAAAGGTTGGTTTTTTTCAGGAAGCCTGGGAACCGTCCGCCGGCGGGCTCGGGCAAGAGGTTGATTTGAACTGAGTGATGGAATTACAGCCGGTGGGTTTGCGGGTTCCCCTGGAGCCCGGCGAGAATCTGCTGCTCGCGATCCGTCGGGCGATGGTCGTTGGCTACGAACAGCTTTATGCCCCCTGTGGCGGTCAGGGGACCTGCGGTCAGTGCCGAGTAAAGGTGCGCCATGGTTCCGTAATCCAACCCACCCGAAACGAGCTTCAGCGCTTCAGCGCCGAAGATTTGGCCGGCGGCTACCGCCTGGCCTGTCAGGTACAGCCTTTGGGATCCCCCAAGGTGGAGGTGCCGGCTGAGAGTGTGGCCGGAAATCAGCAACTCTAGGTTGAGGGCGAGGCTCGCGCGTTGGAAGTCTCGTCTCGGGTGCGGACTGAAACCGTTCTCCTGCAAACGACGACCGTCGATTATCCGTTGACGGTTTGGGCACAGCTTCGGCAAGCATGGTCTGAACCGGATCAGGAAGCGCCGCTGAGTGTCGGCCTGGAACTGTTGCGTCGGGTGCCCGCCCGGGCTCAGGCCGGCGCCGTCCACCTTTTGTTACGGGAAGGTGAATTGCTCGATATCCGGCTTGAGGATCCGCCTTTTGCGCCGCTGGGTTTGGCGGTGGATCTTGGTACAACCAAGATTGCCGCTTTTCTGGTCGATCTTATTACCGGTGAACAGCTGGCCGCCGATGGGATCATGAATCCTCAGATCCCCTATGGTGAAGACCTGATGAGTCGCCTGGCTTACGCCCTTTCAGGAGAGAAGGCCCGTGCAGAACTGAGCCTCGTGGCGGCCCAGGGCATCGACTGCCTGATGGCTGCCTTGCTGGCGGCGGCCGGCCGGGCTCGGGAAGAGGTGTACGAGCTTGTGATCGGGGGGAATCCGGCGATGCATCATCTCTTGCTGCGCCTGCCGGTGGAACAGTTGGGACGGGCGCCCTACGTCCCGGCGATTTCGAGCCCACTGCTTTGTCCTGCCGCCGATCTCGGTATTCAGGGCGCGCCGCAGGCTCAGGTGCATCTGTTGCCCGCGGTCGCGGGTTTCATCGGCGGCGATCATCTGGCCATGATTCTCGGGGCCGACCTTCATCTGGCCCGAAAGATCGTCCTCGGTCTGGATATCGGCACCAATACCGAAATCGTGCTCGTCCACGAAGGGCAGCTGCTGTCTTGCTCCTGTGCCTCGGGACCGGCCTTCGAAGGCGCGCATATTCATCAGGGCATGCGTGCGGTCGAAGGCGCCATCAGCCGGGTGCGGATGGACTCAGGGGGCATGGAGATTCACTATGAAACCATTGGCAAAACGCGTCCCCGAGGCTTCTGCGGCTCGGGAATTCTCGATGGCGTGGCCGAACTGGTCCGCTTGGGTATCGTGAGCGGCAGGGGGCTGCTGGACAAAAACCATGTCCGGGTGCGGCTCTTCGGCCAGGCGGGGCTGGCTTTTAACCTGGTAGCCGGGGCCGAAAGCGGCGCCGGTCGGGAAATCGTTATCACGCAGAAGGATATTTCCGAGATTCAGCTGGCTAAAGGGGCCGTGGCCGCCGGTATTGAAATTCTGTTGCAGGTCGGCAAGGTCGATCTGCAACAGCTGGATCAGATTGTGGTGGCCGGGGCCTTCGGTACCCATTTGGATATCGAAAGCGCGATTCGGGTAGGCTTGTTACCGGACCTGCCCAGAGAGCGTTTTCGTCAGGTCGGCAATGCCGCCGGCGTCGGGGCGCAAACGATCCTGCTGTCGGCATCCCGACGCCGAGAAGTGGTTGCCCTGAGCCGGCGCTTGCGTTGTCTGGAGCTGACCCGTCGCCGGGAGTTTTCCGGAGTTTTTGCCCGGGCCCTTCGTTTCCCCCAAGCTTTTGCTTTTCGACCGGCAAATGAGAGGCCGATCAGTTGATGCAGCCGAATGAAACAGCCGGCCGTAAGGCCGGGGATGCCAAGCCCACCCGTCAGAAGATTATCGGTTGTCCGGTGGTCCTGGAGGCTCTGGCTCCTTACCTGACGGTGGAGACCGAGACTCAGGCCCTGGACGCCGGTCTCCATGTGCGGCCGGAATCCTTGCGGCTGGAGTTGCAAAAGGTGATCGATGCCTCTGGAGCAAACTTCAGCGCCGTGATCCTGGCCTATGGTCTCTGTTCCGGGGCCGCGGATGGGATCACGGCCGGCGGGTGTCGGCTGGTGATTCCCAAGATTGACGATTGTATCAGTCTGTTCCTTGGTTCCAGACAGGAGTATCGTCGGCTGGTCCTGGCCGATCCGGGAACCTATTATCTGACCCGAGGCTGGATCGATGCCGCCATCACTCCCTTCGATGACTATCAGGCGATGGTGGCGCGTTGGGGTGAAAAACGCGCCGAGTATCTGATGGGAATCATCCTGAAAAACTATAAGAGATTGGTTTTTATTCGGGCCGAGCCCGGCGCGGGGCTCGAAACCTACGAGGTCTATACTCGGAAAATCGCGCAAAAATTCAATTTGCGGGCTGAGTTCATGACGGGTTCGGCCGATCTCATGCAGAAACTGGTTCGAGGTCCATGGGGCGATGATTTTGTGGTCGTGCCTCCCGGCCGAACCTTAACCAGAAAGGATTTTAATTAACGTGTGGCGGCATCGTGAATCTGGGTTTCGTCGCCGCACCAAAGCTTAAAGACAGATTACTTACCTTAAAAAAGGTCTGGGTGCGGGCGGGGCTTGAAGCTTCGCCCGGTAAAAGGAAAGATGGTGCAAAACCATCGCGAGCCAGCCTTCGCTGTAAACGGTGACGAAAGCCGCATAATGCCACTGGGAAACCGGGAAGGCGCGGTCAAGTAGGATGATTCGTAAGCCAGAAAGCCTGCCCAGACTATCACAGCCAGCGACGTATTGTCAGGTGGACAAATCGCCGGTTTTTATTCGTGGATGCACGCTGGTAGCGTTCCGGTGAAGTGCGGGTACTTAAAGCCCGTGAGTTTGCCGGGGAATGCATATTAGAGCGTCGTTCATCTTCTCTTCCTCGCTTTTATCATTCCTGTTGGCCAAATTAATGGTTGCGGTCGCCCGCGAGGCTATTGCTTGCGACGGCCGGGCCGATCAGCCATCTGCCCCGATGATGGTGGAAAGGAGTGTCTATGCTAAGCGAAAACGATCGTCAGTTCGGAGGACTTATCGGCCGTCTGCTCAGAAAAGAAAACCTGAGCCAGGCCGAAGCTCGGGCCGCTTTTACCCTGGTTTTGCAGGACGGCACCACCGAGATGCAGCAAGGAGCCTTTCTGGCGGCGCTGGCCGCCAAGGGGGAAACCGCCGCCGAGGCGGCCGGGGCCTGGGAGGCGATCTATCTGTGCGATACCAACAAGGTGGATCTGGGTGAGGATTTGGGGGTCGTCGAGAACAGCGGCACGGGTATGGACTCGTTTAAAACCTTCAACATCAGTACCGCGGCCTCGATCCTGGTCGCCGCGGCCGGGGTGGGGTCCGTATGGCCCGTCACGGCGCTTGCGCCACTACCTCGGTTTGCGGAACCGTCGATATGGCCGAGATGCTCGGCGTCAATGTCGAGTGCGAGGTCGACCTGGTGGCCGCCAGTATCCGAAAAAGCGGGATTGGTCTTTTCAACGGCATGAGCCCCAAGGTCCATCCGTAGGGCTTGGGCCGCATCCTGTCGCGGATCGCCTTTGGTTCGACTCTGAACATCGCCGCCTCCCTGGCCAATCCGGCCTTGCCTCAGCGGGCCGTTCGGGGAGTCTTTTCCCCGGCCCTGCTGCGTCCTGTAGCCGAGGTCATGCAGGCTATCGGTTATCGTCGGGCCTTGGTTCTGCACGGTCGGATTGACGGTTCCGACAAGGGCATGGACGAGGCTTCGGTCTGCGGTCTGACCGAAGCGATCGAGATCACCGAACAGGGAGATTTGCTGGAGCTCGCCTTTCGGCCGGAAGATTTCGGCTTGTCGTTGCAGCGGGCCGCGGCCTTGACGCCTAAAGCCGACCGGGTGGGCGAGGCCCGCGCCTTTGTCGGCTTGTTGAAGAATGAAGGCTCCGCCGCGCGGCGCGCGGCGGTCGTTATGAATGCCGGCCTGATCAATTATGTGGCCGGCCGGGATGACACTCTTGTCGTAGGGATGGCAAGGGCCAGGAAGCATCTCGAAGACGGCAATGGCTACGCCGCGCTTACCGGCTGGGTCGCCGCGCAGAATCTGGATCCGAAAAAGGGCCTTGCCAGGCTGCAAGCCCTGGAGGCCTAAATGGCAGAGCTTGAGTTGTTGGTGCTGAAGGTTGGTGACTCATACCTGCGCCTGAGCGGGGATGACTGCCGTGAGGTTTTGCTGGCTCAGGCAAGTGTTTTTCCTCTTAGTGAAACCGAGACGGTGCGGCGGTTGTTGGCCCAGGTCCGATCAGGCCTCTTCCCCAGCGCCGTTATTCGTCGGCTGGAGTTGCGAGAGGGTCCGTTTCCGGATTAGCCGGGTCGGCATCGTCGTTGTTTTCAGCTGACCTTTAAGAGGTGAACATCAGGAAAATCTTAGAATCCGACCTGATGTCTGAAAGAAGTCGGGATCGTGTCGCCGGGTTTTTCGGGTCGGTTGAATGGTTACCATAAAGTTTCGCTTCCGGTTGGAAAAGCCGGAACCGGTAAAGGATCGGAGCGTGAGGACTCAGCGCCGCGCGATTCCGGGGATGAGGTGGCTTTGTGCAATTGTTATTGAAAGGGCGGCAATGTTTGGAATTAGTTGCCGAGCCTCAAGCGAGCGACACCCCGGCCGTTGGCGCCTGGGTGAAACTTAAGGTGGTGTACTGCGCGGTTTGTCGGGCCGACGCCAAGATGTGGGAAGAGGGGCACCGTGACGTGGTCTTGCCGCGCGTTCAGGGGCATGAAATTGTGGCTGAAGACGATGCCGGCAAACGCTATGCCATCTGGCCCGGTTCGAGTTGCGGCGCTTGCGATTTTTGCCGTCGTGGCCGGGAAAATCTCTGCGCGGAGATGAAGATTCTCGGTTTTCACCTTGATGGTGGTTTCTCGGATTCCATTATGGTGCCGAAAGGTTCGATGATTCCGCTTCCGGCGGGCTTGCCTGCCCGGTTGGCAACCTTTGCCGAACCGGTTGGTTGCGCCATCAATGCCCTGCGTCGGCTGGCGCTTGGCGCGGGTGAGCGTATCGTTATTTACGGGGGCGGGACCATGAGGATTATTGCCGGACTCTATGCCGCGCATCTGGGCGCGGTGCCGACGATTGTCGAAAAAAACGAGGAAAAGCTGGTCCGGATTCGGCCGCTGCTGGATGAACGCGGCATCAGGTGTGTCAAGGATACCACCGAGAGCTCCTTCGCGGCGGCCCTCAATGCCTGTTCGGATCCGATTGCCTTCAACCTGGCGATTGCCAAGTTGGCCCGGGGCGGCCGCTTGTCTTTTTTCAGCGGCCTGGGGAAAAACGCCAAGATCGAGACCAATCTCCTCAACCTTCTGCATTACCGTGAGATTCAGCTTTGCGGCGCTTACGGCCTGACCGTCGGCCATCTGCGGGAGGCCCTGACTTTCATTCAGGAGCGGCGGGATAGCTTTGCGCGCCTGGTCGAGAAACAGATTTCGTTAAGCGAGGTTCCCCAGGTGTTGGCCGAAATTTTAAACGGCAAGTGTCTGAAATACATTGTCGATTTGCGAACTCCGTCACTCGATGTTTCAGCGGACAGGACCGCGCTCCGGTTTCAGGTCGGAGAAGGTGATCTGCCCGGGGAAAAGGGCGGGAATGCGTTGTCGGCTCTGACCGCGTCGGTCAAGGCCGTGGACGAGGGGCTGCGGGCCGCCGCCGTGCGAAAGATCGACGGCAAGACCAAGCCCCTCGGAGCCCTGGGAATGATAGAAAACCTGGCCGTCAGCCTGGCCCTGATTCAGCAGAATCTGAGTCCCCGCATCGAAAGAAAGGCGGTTTTTGTTTTCGCGGCCGATCACGGCATTGCCGAAGAGGGGGTTTCGGCCTTTCCGGCCGAGGTGACTCAGCAGATGGTGCGGAACTTCCTGCGGGGAGGAGCGGCGATCAATGTCTTGTGCCGTCATCACGGCATCGATCTCAAGATTGTGGACATGGGGGTCAATGCCGATCTGGAGCCCCATCCTTTGCTGATCGCGGCAAAAATCAGAAAAGGCACCAGAAATTTTGCTTTGGAGCCCGCCATGACCCGCTTCGAGGCCCGTCAGGCGCTGCTGACCGGCGCCCGCGTTTTTGACGAAGAATTTGCCCGGGCGCCGATTTCCATTGTGGGCTTGGGTGAAATGGGCATTGCCAATACCACCTCCGCTTCCGCCATCGTCTGCGCCGTGACCGGGATCTCGCCGCGCGCGGCCGCCGGGCGGGGAACGGGACTGGATGATTGCGGGCTCGAACATAAAATCAAGGTCTTAAGCAAGGTCCTGGCGATGCATGAGATTGACGGTCGGGATGGCCTTGAGGTCTTGAGAACCTTTGGTGGTTTCGAGATCGCCGGCATCGCCGGGGCGATTCTGGCCGCGGCCGCTAAAGGTTGCGCGGTGGTGCTGGACGGGTTGATTTCGACGGCCGGCGGTCTGATCGCCGGTCTGCTGCAACCGGCGGTCAAGGGCTATCTGATTTCAGGGCATCGTTCGGTAGAGGTTGCCCAGGGCGCGGCCCTGAACTACCTTGGTCTTTCGCCCGTAGTCGATTTTGGCATGCGGCTGGGAGAGGGCACCGGAGCCGCGATGGCTATCGACGTGGTCGCGGCCGCCGGTTGTATCATGTCGGAAATGGCATCGTTCGAGGAGGCGGGTGTTTCCCGACGTTCTTAGTTCATCGGCGAATACGGAACCCGGCCAAAATTTATGATAATTTAACCCCAACCTGATCCCATAGAGGTTCTTCAAGAAACTGGAGACATAATACTTATTTCTCAGTTTACCAAGGTCATTGTCTGGCCATTATCCGCCGACCGACATCTTGGGGGGACAGGGCAAAACCGGCGCAGATCCGGCAGCAATTCATCCTCGTCAATCCCGCCTTTCATTTTCAGAAGCACCAGCTCTTTTTTTTCGACCCCAAAGTAGCGGGCCAGCAGGCTGTTGAAGCTGGTTGCCAGGAGGTAAGTGTCGGCGGCAAAATGGTTGCCGGGGTCATACTCGCGCTGTCGGAAACAGTGGCAACTCGGTGCCGCCCGGAGCAGGCCGGGTGCGGCAGCCGGAATGATGGCCAGGATGATGGCAGTGACGATCGCGGTTGTCGCCGGTGAAATTTTCAGCTCTGACATGATTACCTCGATTTCATGATCGGCACCGGGGCGTTATTTGGCCAAACCGGAAGTCTCGGGAGTGCGTTCGGGTGGAACTTTCGGCATGGTGTGGTGTGATCGCACCATAGTCCGCTGCGAAAGGAAAAACCTTGACTCAAGTCAAGCCGTATTTTCGTTAAATACGTTAGATGAGTCGGGCCGGTGGAGTGATCCCGCCGGAAAATTCCGCTTTTTCTTTAAGGAGAATGACCATGAGCACGAAGGATGAAGCCTACACCTTGAAACTGATGTTGGTCATGTATTGCCGGGAGCATCATGGCGTTGCTGAAGATTTATGTGAAAATTGCCGGGAACTACTGGCTTACGCCGCAGGCCGCCTGGCCCGCTGCCCACTGGGTGATCGGCGGACGACCTGCGGCAAATGTCCGATTCACTGTTACCGCCCGGACATGAAAGAAAGCATAGTCAAGGTGATGCGTTACGCCGGGCCGCGGATGGCCCGGCATCATCCCTGGTTGGCGCTGAAACATTTTTGGCGGGCTCGCTTTAGTCGGCGCGGGGGCGTCAACTGAAAGGGGGCTTACAGCTTCTTTGACAACTCAATTTTTTCTGCCCGTTTAGCACCCCGCCCGAGCTTTGGCCCGGCTGAGGTGACAAAATTAACATAAAGTTAACCTTGAATTCAGGTTGGTGAAAGAGTAAACTAAAGTTCATTCCCGGAAACGGGGAAAGGCCGACGTAGGGGCGAGCCCCGTGGCCTGGGCCGCGTCTTACGGCTTAGGGTATTCTGTCAGGCGTTCGTTAACCAATTTAACAAGGAGGAAATCGATGAAAACAGGTAAATGGTTTTTCTGGGGATTGCCGGCGGCGGTTATCTTGTTCTGGACGGCGCCGCTGTGGGCCGATGTCTGCATCGACTGTCACAGCCGGAAGTCACCGGGTCAGGTACAGGACTGGAAACTGAGTAAGCATTCGACAAACGGCGTCGGCTGTGTCGATTGCCACGGCGACAAACACCGGAACGCGGCCGATTACAAGCTGGCGGTGCTGCCGGACGAGCATGTCTGCAAGGAATGCCATGAAGAACAGTTCAATTCGTTTGCCATGGGCAAACATAATTTCGGTTGGACCTCGCTCAACGCCCTGCCGATCACCCACGTCGAGCCCGACGAGCTCATGGAAGGCGGTCGCGGCTGCGGCGGCTGCCACAACATGGGCATCAAGACCGAGGCCCAGAAACAGGAACAGCGGGCCAAGGGCTACCGCTATCAGAATAATTCCTGTGATGAATGCCATACCCGGCATACCTTCTCGAAGAAGGAAGCCCAGGATCCTCGGGCCTGTCAGCAATGTCATATGGGCTACGACCATCCTCAGTGGGAGATGTGGTCGAGCGCCAAACACGGTACCCGCTGGCAGGTGCGTGAAGCCGGCCGGCTGCCAGCCGACGCTCCGGCCCCGACCTGCCAGGAATGTCATTTGCCCGACGGTACCCACAATAATCACACCGCCTGGGGTTTTCTCGGCGTGCGCCTGCCGCTGCCCGAAGACAAACAGTGGGCCGCGGACCAGGTTACGATTCTCAAGGCTTTAGGTGTCCTCAATCCCGAAACCGGCCAGCCCACCGCCCGTCTCGATGCGGTCAAGGCCGTCGATCTCGCCCGTCTGACCCAGGAAGCCTGGCAGACCGAGCGCGACAAGATGATCAAGACCTGCTCGAAATGTCATTCCGAAAGTTACGCCAAAGAACAGCTGGCCATGGGTGACACCATGCTGATGAAGGCCGACCGTCTCCTGGCCCAGGCCATCGACATCGTGGCCGGACTCTACAAGGACGGCATTCTGCAGAAGCGCGAAGCTCAGCCCTTTGCTTATCCGGATTTTCTTTATTTTATGAGAACAGATTACGCCCATGCCTCGGGTGACAGCTACAAGGAACTTCCCGCCGGGATGAGTTCCATCGAGCAGACCCTGTTTGAGATGTACATGAAACATCGGATGCGCACCTACCAGGGGCATTTTCATGTTAATCCCGATTACGCCTACTGGTACGGCTGGGCGATGATGACCAAGGATCTGGGCAAAATTAACGACGATGCCAAGAAAATGCGGGTTTTGCACGAGCTAAAGAAAAAATAGTTTTTTCCGGCCGAGTGTTTAGCAGCGAAAGCGGGCGTAGGCATATGCCCGCTTTCGCTTTTTTATTTTTGCGGAGGATGCAAAAAGGAATGATATGTCGAGTTCCGGCATGTTATAGAATGCGGCAATATGTTGACGGCTGCTCGCATCCGTTTATTTCTTTTCCGAGCGGTTGTCGAAAAGGTATTTTTCGCTTGCGAGAAACGCCTTTTTTATTTTTCAGGCTCGGCGCAGTTTTTGTTTTAGCCGGTCGATTCCGGCGTAAAGAGCCGGCACCCAGGCTAAAGTGAGAAAGGTTGCGACCAGCAGCCCGGCAATCGCCACCACCGCCAGCGGCGAGAGTCGTTCAAGGCCGACGGCTGACTGGGCCGCGATCGGCAGCATGCCGGCGACGGTACTTAAGGCGGTCATCAGAATCGGCCGGGTGCGCCGGCGGATGGACTCTTCGACGGCTTCATCCAGAGAACGGCCCTGGGCCCGGGCGCTCTCGATAAAATCGACCAGCAGAATCGAGTTGTTGACGACGATGCCGGCCAGCAGAATCATACCCATGGCCGCCGGCATGCAGAAATGGCGGTCAAGCAGGAGCATGCCCCAGGGCACGCCGATAAAGGCTAAAGGAATGGCGCTCATGATGATCAGGGGCCGGGTGAAAGAGGAAAAAGTGACGACCATGGCGAAGTAGAGCAGAAGCAGCGCCAGGCCCAGGGCCCGGCCGAGATCGGCGAAACTCTCCTGCATGTGGCGGATTTCGCCTTCCTGAGTGATCTGGTAAGCGGCCGGCAGCGGCAGGTCGGCGAGCCGGGCCTTGACCTGATCCTGAAGCTGGGTAATCGCTGACTCGCCGCCGCGATAGCCACGGATATCGACCACCGGCATCAGATCCTGACGGGTAATGCGGGTCTGCCGGAAAACCCGGCCGAACTCGGCGATCTCGGCCAGGGGAACTACCCCTTCAGGGCCCGCGATCTGCAGGCTTTCGAGGTCGGCGACATGGCCAAATCCGGTCGGGTCAAAGCGTAGCCGTACCGGATAGCCGTCCTGGCCGGGCACCAAAAAGCGCGAGGCGATGCGGCCGTTGGTGGCGGTCGTCAGGCTTGCCGAAACCTCATCTGGCGACAGGCCCCAACCGGCCAGACGGGCTTCATCGAGGGTGACGGTGATTTCCTTTTTCGACCAGTCCCAGGAACGCGAAACCGTGGTCAGCCCCCGTACCCGGCGCAGCCGTTGTTCAACCTCGGCGGCCAGCCGATCGAGCTGCCGGGGATCGGGGCCTGAGACCATGACGTCAATTGGGGCCGCGATTGACGATAAAGGGGTAGCCCCGTAATCGTAGACATCGGCCCGCTTGAGGTTGGCAATCCCGGCAAATTCCCGCCGCAGTTCCTCCTCGATTTCCCAGATCGATTGTTCCCGGGCAAAACGATTAACGAAATGGACGGTGATCAGGCCCTCCTGCGCTGTGCGCTCGGAACCGAAACTGATGACAGCGGGCTCGGCTCCGACCACGGTCGCCATCCGCACAAACCCCGGCCGGGCCATGATCCGCTGTTCCATGGCCGCCACCACCTTTTCCGTGACCGCCAGTGGCACGTTGGGCCAGACCTCGAAGTCGATCTTGACGATGCCGGTATCCATGGGCGGCATCAGGTCGCGGCCGGCCAGAGGCAGCTGTTTGAGGCTAAGCGGCAGCAACACCAGCAGCCCCGCCAGCATGAGCCAGCCTTTTTTGCCGCGGATCAGCCTAAAGCAAGAAACCATGAACTCCTGCAGGGGGAACAGCCAGGCGTCGGTGCCGCGGGCGCAGATTTTTTCCAGCCGCTTGCGGTCGCGGCCGGTCTTCATCAGTTTCGGGGCGAGCAGGGGAATCACCGTGATCGAAACGATGTAGGAGGAAAACAAAGCCAGTGCCAGAACCACGGTCAGAGGTCGAAGAATCTTTTCGGAATAGCCGCCGACAAACATGATCGGAATCAGCACCACCAGGGTGGTGGCCGTGCCCGCGAAATCGGCGAGCATGATTTCCCGGGTGCCGTCGATCGCGGCCTGAAGGCGGGATTTGTCGCCGCCGGCGGCGTGGCGGTCGATGTTTTCGATGACGACGATGGCGTCGTCGACCAGCAGCCCCACCGCCAGGATGACGGCGGTCATGGTGACGATATTGAGCTCGTAGCCGATCAGCTTCATGCCCGCGAAGGTCAGCAGAAAGGTGAAGGGAATTGAAATCGCGGCCAGCAGGATGGGGCGCAGCCGGGCCATCAGGAGGAAAATCACCAGGACGGTAAGCAGCATCGAGTCACGTAAAGCGTCAAGGAGGTTGTCCACCGAGGTGGCGATCAGTTCGCCCTGGGTGTCGACGATGGTAAATTCCAGATCGGGAAAGGCGGCCGCGATTTCCGGTAGAGATTTTCTCAGGACTTCAAGGGCGGCGCTTACCGATTTGCCTTCGCCGCGCAGGATGTTGAGGCCGATGGCGGGACGGCCGTTGCCCCGGAATAAGGAGAGCGGCTCCTCGACGGTGGTAATGATTTCGGCCACGTCCCGGACATAGACCGCCCCCCCGCTGGGGTCGCGGGCAAGGACAATATCCGCCAGCTCATGGCGAAGCCTGCGCTCGCCGCGCAGGCTGATGACCTCTTCACCGGTTGCCGAGCGCAGCCAGCCGCTCGGCAGGTTGCGATTAGCGGCGAAAACCGCCGCCTGAATCTGATCCGCCGTCAGCCCGTAACGGGCCAGGCGATCGCCTTGTAGGCGGAGCTGAATCTCTGGCTGCCGGCCGCCGAAGACCTCGACATCGGCGATTTCCGGTACCCGCAGCAGGGCCTCCTGGACCTGGTTGTCGCAGAGCTGACGCACCTTGTCCAGGTCTAAGAGCGACCCCGGCCGCGGGGTCACTGCCAGGGTCTGGACCGGAGTGGTGGCGTCGCTGACCCGAAAGATCCGGGGCGGCAGGAGCTCGGGCGGCAGACTCGCCCGAATCCGGTCGAGGGCGGAACCGACATCGGCGACCGCCGCGTCCAGCGACTTACCGTAGTCGAATTCGACCCGGACGGCGGCGATTTCATCGCGAACCGTGGCCTTGACCGTACGATAGCGATCCAGGCTCGCCAACTCCTTTTCCACCGGCCGGGAAACCTGGTCGGCGACATCCTCGGCCGTAGCCCCGGGCCAGCTGAGAATCACCGCCACCTGCGGGTAGTTGGCGTCGGGAAAGAGATTGAGCGGCAGGGTTTTGAAACTGATCAGCCCGAAAACGCAGCCCAGCAGAATCAGGGAAATGACGGCATGGGGTTTTTTCAGATAAACAGCCACCCAGTTCATGGTTTTCTCCGTTTAGAGCCCCCGTTGATTTTTTTCTTCAGCCAGAGCAGCACGCCACTCAAAGTGATCAGGAAGAAGGCCAGCCAGCCCAAAGGGGTAATCAGCCAGTAAAACTGCCCGATGAATTGTTCGAAAATTCGCCCGTTGTGGAGTTCAAAGAGAGCGTGCCAGAGAGAAATGCGGCTTTGTTCGGCCAGAAGAGCGGGCATCTGCGGGGTGATTTCCTGGTTTACATTTAAAGGCTTGATTCCACTTTCGTAGTCTACCGCCAGTACGGGCCGATCCTTGAAAATCGCGACTCCGGTTACCATGATCGCCCGTCCCCAGTCGGGAACATTGGCCTGCTTGCCGGCTTTTAAATGTATCACGTTGTTGCTGCTGGTATCCCAGAGGTAAAGCCCGCTGAAGGAACCAAGCAGAAGTTGTTCAGAGCCAATATTGGTGAAGACCTGAACCCCCATGCCATGAATCGGAACGGTATCGGGAAGTCGGATGAATTCTCTGCTGCCGTCGAGCGGGCCGCTGAAAAGACCGTTTTTCGTGGCGATAATCAGTCGTTTACGGCTTTCAAGATAAGCGGCCCGGAGAATTTGTTCCCGCCAGGGATTGTCGGCGTCTTTATCCGCGAGCAGACAAGCCGGAGTCGCGAGGCGGACGATGGTCACCAATAGCGGGGGAAAGGAAAAGGCTCCGGAAAAAATCAGGATGGAAATAAACAGGGCGCTAACCACGCCCAGATTGCTATGCCAGTGAAAATTAAAAAAGAAAAATTTTCCGCTGAAAATTGTTTTTTTATGCAGTTTTTTTCTTTGGCGCGTATACCAGATTACCAAGCCAGACAGACTGAGAAAGATCAGAATCAGGCCGATGCCGTCTGCAAACAGTTTACCGTAAAAACCCAGGATGGAACCATCATGTACCTTTCTTAGCCAGCGAAAAAGAGGCAGGTGTTGGAAGATCGATGCTTCAACCGGTAGAGGCAAGGATCTGAAAATAAGCTTTTCGCTGCTTATCTCGGCCTTGAAGGCAAGACTGTCGGTAAAAGCGAGAATCAGGTTGTCGACCTGGAGAAGGTCGAGGACCCTGGCCTGGCTCAGCACCGGATGATCGACCTTCTGCCACTGTTGCTCTTGCCAGTAATAAAGCCCGGATCTGGTGCCCGCAAAAAGAATTTCTTTGCTTCCGTTATTGGCCAGGAGAAGGCTGAAGGTATCTTTTGCATAACTTGCCGCAGGAAAACCACCTGCCAGCCGAGTAAAGCTTTTTCCCCGATCGAGGCTTTGCCAGACCCCCTCTTTTCCACCAACCAAGAGAAGGTTGTCATCGAAGCTGGAAAATTGGGCGCAGCGCCAGCTCATTCTGTTCCAGTTGCGATACTGATAGTTATCCGGCATCAGACGATTGGAAAAAGACAGGTTTTTTATAGCCTCCGGATGATTGAGGGCGATGCCGCTCAGAGCCATCCAGAGACCATACAGCAGAACCAGCAGACCCAGATATTTATGGATTTGCTTGAGCGCGTTGTGGTAGCGGGAGTTTTTCATTTTCATGAGTTGTCACCGGCAGTCGTTGCGGGGATTGTCCTGGAAACAGCTTCAGCCGCCGGCATGATTTCGACCCCGTCTCCCAGGGTCAGGAGCAGGGATTCAGGTCCGGCCGCCAGTCGGTCAGCTGTCGTCAAGGAACCCTCGACTACCACTTGGGAAGCCAGGCGGCCGCGAACCGCGACCGGCCGAGACAAAATCATTTGTTTGACGCCGACAACGAAAACCATGGCCTCGTTCCCGGTTTCCAGGAGACAGTCGGCATCAATAATCCAGCCCTCGGGCTCGGCTACGGTCAGATCGACACCGACCTCGGCGTAGCTGGGCAGGTTGAAGGGTCGGTTCGGAACCTTGATTTCCACGGTTGCGAGTTTACCGGCGATTATCGCCGGATAAATCCGTTCGACTGTAGTTGCTTGGCTTTGCTCTCCCAGACTAAGTCTGGCCGGGGCCGCGACGGCCAGATGGGCGGCGGTTTCCTGGGGCGTCCGGAGCAGAATTTTGTAGCCCCGTTCCGGTTCTTCGATCCGCAGCACCGGGGTGCCGATATGCACCAGATCCCCGACTTCCACGAGGCGCTCGCTGACTATCCCGGCGAACATCGCCTCAAGATGGGTGAAAGACAGCTCAACCGTGGCCGCCGTCAGTTCCTCCTTTAGTCGCCGCAGTCGGCTGGCGGCCAGACTGACGGCCAGTTCGGCTTCATCGAGGGCCTCCTGGGAGACCGCCCGTTTGCCGATAAGCCCTCGTCTGCGGTCGCGGATGGTTTCCCTGATGGCCAGATCTTCCCGGGCCCCGTCCAGTTCCGCCGCCAAGGCCTTTTGCCGGGCCGCGGCCAGACGCGGATCGATGTCGGCGACGATCTCGCCCTTTTCCAGGCGGTCGCCGACATCCTTGGTGAGTGAGGTAATATAACCGGTGGTCTGGGCCGTCAGCCGAGCTTCGGCTTCGGGTTCAATGACGCCGAGGTAATGTCGGGTCACGGCCAGTCGCCCCCAATGCGCGGATTTGATGGTTACCGCCACCGGCCGGATCGACGGCGTCGGCCGGGTGGCAAGTTCTGCCTGCCGGCGCTTGACCAGCAGGACCGCGGCCAGGATCAGCAGCATGACAACCACTACCGTCGCCAGGCGGAGAAGTATCTTTTTCATAGCAAAACGCTCCAAAAGTTGATTGCTTGCGGACTCAGGTTGGGGGCAACCTGTGCTGGTGAGTTGCGCGCATTTCTATGCCAGCTTTCCCCCTGCGAGAGCATTGATCTAAGTCAAGGACTTTTTCTTCAGGGTTGATATACAATTCCCATCAACGAAGGCCAAGACGGGAGCGGGCCCCGCAACCTCATTTAAATATCTGTAAAGTGATCTGTAAGGCGGAAAAAAAAGGAGAATCGGCATGCGCGACGGGCAGCTTTCATATCTGGAAAAAATGAAGGGCGGCGGCCAGAGTCCGCCGCGGGTTGGCATCGCCGAGGTGGTCTGGTCCTGGATTGGATCTTTTTTGGGGATTGCCGCGGTCGGATTACTGCACTTCAAGGTTTTGGATCAGACCGGGCTGGTGATGGTCATCGGTTCATTCGGGGCTTCGGCCGTCCTGATCTACGGGGCCATCAAGAGCCCTCTGGCCCAGCCGCGCAACCTGATCGGCGGGCATGTGCTGTCCGCCCTGGTCGGGGTAGTTTTTTTCAGGCTGACCGGTCAGCAGCCCTGGCTGGCTTCAGCCCTGGCGGTCTCATCTGCCATTGCCCTGATGCATCTGACCAAGACCCTGCATCCTCCGGGAGGGGCTACCGCCCTGATCGCGGTAATCGGTGGTGATGCCATCCATCGTCTGGGCTTTCTCTACGCTTTGATCCCGGCCGCTTCCGGAGCTCTGGTCATGCTCCTAATCGCCCTAGCCATCAACAATCTTCCCAGAAATCGGCGTTATCCCGAATTCTGGTTCTAGTTCTCCTGTCATTGGGTGAGTGACTTATCCCGTATCGTGGTTTAACTTCAGCTTGTCAGTTTGAATTGGTTCATAGATGAGTTGAACTGGTCGGCGAGTTTGGAAAGCTGCTTGGAAAAAGTCAGTAACTCCCGGCCGCCATCGTCAAGCTCGTTGGCTGAATGGCTGACCGCGCTGATATCTTTGGCGACTTCGGTGGCGACCTGACTGCCCTGACTGATATTGTCGTTAACGTCGGCCATCTCCTGGGATGATTCAGAAACGCTGTCGGCAATCTCTTGGGTGGCCTGAGACTGCTCGTTGACTGCGGTGGCAATTTCGTTGACGAGGTTATTGATCTCTTTAATGATCTCGGATATCTGCACAATATCCTGCTTCGTGACCTCAGTGAAACCCTGAATCCCTCGAACTTTAGCTGTAATCTCATCGGTGGCCCCGGCGGTCTGCATGGCCAGGGCTTTGATTTCGTTGGCAACCACCGTAAAGCCCCGGCCCGCTTCCCCGGCACGGGCGGCTTCGATGGTGGCGTTCAAAGCCAGGAGATTGGTCTGAGCGGCAATTGCAGTGATGGTTTCGCTGACATTGCCGATAGCGATGGCGGCCTGATTTAATTCTTTAACTTTTTCTCCCGAAGCTTTTGATTTTTTGACAGCTTCTAACGTTATTTGCCGGGCGCGGCTACTGTTGCCGGCGATTTCCGCGATGGTTCCGGTCATGCTTTCCGCGGCATTGCTTACCCGGCCGATATTGGCGGAAGTTCTCTCGACGGCATCATTGATGGAGGAAAAGTTGACATTCATCTCTTCCGCCGCAGCTGAAACCGCACGGGATCGTTCCGCGCTCTCCCAGGCTTCGGCCGCGATTTTATCGGCAATGCCTTCCAGGGCCGCTGCCAACTGATGCAACGAGGTGGTTTTCTCCTTGACGGTGGCAAACATCTGCGCGAGGTTTCTGACCATGGCATGGAGATTCCTGCCGATGGCTCCCAGTTCATCGTTGCCGGCGATGGCGGCATTGACGGAAAAATCGCCAGTTCCCAGGCGATCCGCGAAGCGACCAATCTCGGCAATACGTCGCACAATCGAACCAGCCAGGAGAAAGGCGCCAATAAATAAAGCGGCACCGGCGGCCAGGCCGATCATCTGGCTGAGCAGGAGCTGGCGCACCCGGTTTTCCGACTGCTTCTGCATCATGCCGACAGCCTTGTTCATCTCCTGGAGCAGGGGGAGATTGTCGGACAATACGGCCTGTAGATTCTTTTGCGTATCGCCGCTGTTGCTGATGATCAGATCCAGATTCGCAAAAAAGGCGTTTTTCAGTTCCTCGACTTTGGCCAGTTGAGAGTAAGCCGGTTCTTCGGCTTTGGGGCAGTCACGAAAAGCCCCCTTGTCCAAGTCCAGAGTCAGAGGGGCGCGGCCTGAGTCTTTCAGGGCGGTAAGCGTCTGTTCGAAAACCGCCATGGTGTTTTTCAGGTCAGCGGTCAGTTTCGGTAAAATCTCCGTCCTGGTTGCCCCTCGGGCCAGAAAAAGATGCAGTGCCTCTTTTGTCATCTTCTGGGTCAGCATCCGCTGACGGCCGGCGAGATTGATCAGTAAACCGTCATGTTTCTGGCCCCTGGTGGTGTTTAGAGTCTGCAAAAACATCACGACAACAATCAGTATCAGTCCGCCGAGGCTCAAACCCAGTTTGGTTTTAATGGACAAACTTTTCACGAATTTTCTCCAGACATTGACAGCGCCAGACAGGTTCTTGCTCGGGGTCGGAAGCTGACTCCGAGCTATTTCAGATTATTTTCGTAAGTTTCTATACGCTTAATTTTTCTCAGTTGCAAGACGAAATCATCAAAAAGCTGCCGGCGCAGACGGTGATTCAATTCTGTTTCCGCTACGGCGTAACTGGCGACCGCGTGTTCGGCCTGGTAGCTCTCGATCGCTTCACGAGTGGCGGTGCCGGGTTTTACAACCTTTTCGGTCAGCAGTTTACGCAGGGCAAAGGCCTCTTGTTCTCCCTGGTCGAGTCGGCCGTGACTTTTTAATTCCGGCGCCGCAAAATAGCCCAGCTTCTGCGCCTCTTCGAGCAGCAGACGCCGGTTGATCAGGTTTTGAAGATGTCGGCCCCGGGTCTCATGATCGCATTGGGCGAAAGCACTCTCCTGGTGAAAGAGTTTGAGATAGTCGTCAAAATCGGCGACCGTGATCTGATCCCCGTCAATGTTTGCCAGAACGACGCCGGCGGCATCACTTTCCGCCGCGGCCGGGGTGAGGCCGGCAAGCGGACATAGAAGCGAAAGCATGAAGGCAAAATATATCGTAAGCAAGCGCATAAGCTTTACTCCTGGTTCGACTGATGGCTGAGTACGGAACAGATAAAGGCCGAAGTCCCGGCGAGACTTCGGCCTTTGGGGGCATATCTTTATCGATAACGAGACAGCGCCGGGATGATCAACCGGAACCGGTGGTCAGATCCAGGGAGAGGATGTACTCGTCGATTTTTTCCAGGTCTTCGGGCTTGATTTCCGCGCCGTGTTTGCCCGACATCCGCTGCAAGAGTTTCAGCAGCTGCTGTTGGTTGCCGTGAAACTGCTTGATTTTATCGGCGCTGTGGCATTTGCTGCATTTGACGGTGAACAGCTGCCGGTGCAGCTCGTCCGCGGCGCCGCCGACTGCGGGTGTCAGGATCAGCGCCGCCAGACATCCAGCCAGGCCCCAGCTCATAATCTTTTTCCTCAACATAGTTCCTCCCTCAAATTTCGTTTTGCCGCCGGGTAGGCGTCGGCGACTCCCCGGCGGCAATGGCATTAATGAACATCGCTGAAGGCATCCGGCGACGGTAACTTGAGATCAATCGCCTGGCGCTTTTGTTCGGCCATATCCTTCTCAAAACGCGCCTTGTAGGCTTCGTTGATCGGATGTGGCGGGTACTTGGTGCCGAGATAATGGTCGCGGTTGTTGTAACGCTCCAGCCAGAGTTCCCACTGGGCTGCGGTCAACAGCCCCTGATCGACGGCTTCCTTGACATTGGCCTTGACCTTTTCCCAGTAGTCGGGAATTACCTGGTAAAGCACCGGCAGGCGGTTTCTCTCGGTGCCGATACCCCACTCATTGCCGGGGAAATCGTAAAGCTTGTAGGGCATGAACTTCGTCGGACTGGTACTCTCGGCGATTTTTCTGGCTTCTTCATCGCCGTTCTCGGCCCCCCAGTTGATCATTTCCTGGAGTTTATGCTGCATCTCCCAGATGCCGTGCCACTGAGTGTAATCGGCGCCCATCATTTCCGAGCCGTGGCGGAAGCGGCGGCCTTCGTGATGCCAGGTTTCGTACATCAGCACCTCAGGTTTCTCATCCCAGCCGTTGAGCACCGGATTTGAATAGAATTTATCTCCCAGCTGGATTCGCTTGACCAGCCCGGCGGCGGTGTAGCGCTTATTCCAGTAGACAAAGGAACGGCGGATTTCGTTGTACTGAAGATTGACGAGATCGGCGGTCAGGAGATAAATGTCGGTGAAATTCCGCGAGTGACAGTTGACGCAGACTCCGGCCATCCGTTTCCGTTTGGCCTGCCAGTCGCCGAGTTTTTCATCGAACCAGACGGTTCTGAAACTCCACGGCGCCTGCGATTCCCAGGCCAGCCGGGCGCTGACGTTGTGGGTCTTGGCGACGCCGGGAACCGCGTCCATGTGGCAGGTGGTGCAGACCGGGACTTCATGGGGAATCGGGTCTTTATCGCTGCTGTGATAATCGAGGTTGATCTTGCTCTGGTTGGCCTTGAAAATATTGCCGTGTTTGGACTCCAGATAAAGCTCGATATGAGGATGATCCGGGCCGATATGGCACTCGCCGCAGGTTTCGGGCTGCCGGGCCACGGCCAGGCTGAAACTGTGTTTGGGATGACAGGCGTCGCATTCGCCGACACTGCCGTCCGGCCACATATTGGTGATCTGATGGCACTGCTCGCAGCCATGCTTGGTGCCGATGACGGGCTCGAAAACGGCGCGGTCTGCGTTGGCGTAGATCCAGAAGGGGAAGGCGTGCTTGCTTTCGGTGAATTCCTCGACGATCTGTTTATGACACTTGGAGCAATCTTTGGGAGTCGGGAACTTGGCTACCAGGGTGCTTGATTCGGGACAGGTAAAGGCGTCGAAATCGCCTTTTTCCGCGGTGTGGCACTGAACGCAGTCAATGCCCTTGGCGGCATGTTCACTGCTTTCCCACTGCTCGATCATTTTCGGAGCCACCCCTTTGCGCCGATGGCATTCAAGGCAGGGTTTGGCGGCGTCGCTGACGAAAACCTTGTGTGGTTCCAGACCCACCTTCGCGGCAAATCGGGCCGATTCGAAGCGGGCGACCAGGAACAGGGCCGCGAGCAGAAAAACACACATGATGAAGACCAGCCACTTTTTTGCGTTAACATCCATGTTTATTCTCCCCTTTGGTTAAAATCTCAAGAAATTCAATGCGGAAAAGCTTCCATGATCATCAGGGTGGTAACGAAAACCATGCCGATAACACCGATGATGCTGGGAAGGTTGCGGCTGCCGCTGACTTTGACGAGAAAATTGTCGACCAGGGGCCAGAAGATGAAAACCGCGATCACAATCATGGGTACGAAGAGACCGATTATTTCGGGGGTCAGCTTGATCCACTTGTACATGGGGAAAAAGTACCATTCGGGCTTGATGTGCTCCGGCGTCACCAGGGGGTTGGCCTTCTCGCCGACCTCGACCGGCAGAACGATGGCCAGGACGCAGCAGAGAAAAAAGAGAAAAAGCCCGATGTTGACCTCGGTCAGAACGTGGTCTGGGAAAAAACGGTAGCTGTTTTCGGGATGCCGGGGGGTTGGTTTGGTCATCGGTTTCCTCCTGGTTATTCGTCGCCGTGCGACAGACCGCGCACCACTTCACGCTGGATGCCGACCAGATGTTCGGCCACCCCATGCAGACGGATTAAAATGATATGGACAAAAATCATCAGAAAAATAACGGTGGGGAGCAGGGCGGCATGGAGAATGAAGAATCGGTTCAGGGTGGCCTCGCCGATGACCTCGCCACCGAGCAGAAAACGGGCGAGGAAAGGCCCGATCAGCGGGGTCTTGGTGGCGATGCCGGTGCCGATAGTCATGGCCCAATAGGACATCTGCGTGTACACCAGGGAGTAGCCGGTAAAGGCCACTCCGAAGGTCAGCAGCAGGAGCAGGGCTCCGGTGATCCAGCACAGTTCCCGGGGATGGCGGTAGGCGCCGGTGGCAAACACCCGGATGGCATGCAGGGAAACGGTCACCACCATAATTTCGGCGCTCCAGCGGTGAATCGAGCGCAGCCACCAGCCATAGGGAATTTCCGTGGTAATCCGGAAGACGCTCTCATAGGCCATGTCCGGGTGCGGCACGTAGTGAAAAGCCAGCATGATACCGGTGACCACCAGGATCAGGAACATGATCGCCGGTACGCCGCCGAGGCAGTACCACCAGAGCTTCATATGGCCGGGGAGAATTTCGCCGACCGCTTCTTCCTTGACTTTGCGCCAGTCCACCGGCAGGGTTTTATCAATCCATCCCTGGGTTTGCTCTTGCTTTTCCATGATCACACCTTCTCTATGGCAACGTAGATGTTATCGTCCTTGAGCGTAACCTTGTATTCGTCTAGCGGCCGGGGGGGCGGGCCCTTGATATTGCGGCCATCGGCGGCGAAGAAACCCTCGTGACAGGGGCAGTAGAATTGCTTGGTCTGGTCGTGCCACTCGACTTCGCAACCGAGATGGGTGCAGATCTTGGAAAAGGCCTTGATCTGTCCGGCGTGATTGATAATGATACCCTTGCGGCCGCGGCCGTCGATGAATTCCCGGGCGCCGCCGGGCGCCAGCTCACCGACGTTGCTGACAAGGACGTCGACGAAGGTCTTTTTCCGCGCCCGCGGCACCAAATAGCGGACACCATAGGTTCCGGCCAGGCCCAGGACGGCGGTCAGACCCACGGTCACGGCCGCGTTGGCGAGGAAATCCCGCCGTCCCAGCCGCCGGTTGTTTTGGCTGTCTTTTTTCATAATCGGCTTTTCTCCAGACAATGGCGGTTGGCGAAACTGATTGTTGGTCGCCTGTTTATCATTACGAAAAATAGCATACTCCATGTAAAGTGCTGGTTAATGATGTTAATTTAATGTTAAAATAGGTTCTACTTCGATATGAAATTGAAAGTTCGTCATCGAAGTGTTCTGACTGAATCGGGGGCGGGTCGAGTTTGTCGGCGGTCTCGGAAAAGGCTGGGCTGACGAGCATTCACAGCCGGAATGGAGCCTGCGATAGGAGAATATGCGGAGTTTTATCAAAAGACGGATTGCGGCCATGGGGCTCGGCGGTAAATATCTGATCGGAGTCTCCGGATTGCTGCTGATCGGGGTGGGCGTGCTCTTTTCCCGTCAGTTTCAGACGGAAAAGACCTTTATTATGGGACAGTTGGAGAGCCAGGCCCGCTTGCTGGGACGCCAGGTGTTGCTGACCCGCAGCTGGCTGTCGGATCAGGGAGGGGTTTACGTACGCTGGACCTCCGGCAACCCTCATCTTCCCGGCAGCGAGTTGAGTTTGAATGGCTGCCGGCTGCAGCTTTGCAATCCCGCCCTGGTCACGCGTGAACTGTCCAAATACGCCATGAAACAGGGGGTTTATCGTTTCCGCCTGACCAGCACCCGGCTGATCAACCCCGACAACGCTCCGGACGAAACCGAGCGGCGGGCCCTGGCCGATTTCGCCGAACGGGGGGCGGCTGAAGTCAATCTCCTGCAGGAGTTGGACGGGCAAAAGGTCTTTCGTCATATCCGCCCCCTCTTTATCGAGGCCGGCTGCCTTGGTTGTCATCGGGAATACGAGGGTTACAGGGTTGGCGACCTGCGCGGATGTCTGAGCGTTATCATCCCCAGCGACACGGCGGAAAGTCGCATCAGGCAGCTCTCGTGGGCACTTTTTCGGGACGCCGTCTTTATCTTCCTGTCGACCCTCGCCGTGCTTTTCATCCTTAACTACAATTTGACCGTGCGCCCATTGAAACGTTTGCGCCGGCAGATGCGCGCTTTCGAACAGGATATCAATTTCCCGGTGCCGATCCTGCGACGTCAAGATGAAATCGGTGAACTGGCCGTCGGTTTCGCCGAGCTGGCCGCGGCCCTGCGGCGTCAGCATGAAGAAATGGAAAAAAAGGTTGCCCGGGCGACGCGGGAATTGGTGGAGGTCAACCGGGAGCTCAACGAGGCCAACCTGGGTCTGCGGCGGCGCGACGCCATGAAAACCGATTTTCTGGCCACGGTTTCGCATGAGTTGCGGACGCCGCTGACCAATATCCAGGGTGGGGTGGATTATCTCCTGCAGACGGTCGACAACGAGGACCAGCGTTCTTATTTGCAGCTTATCGAACGCAATATTCGGGGCTTGATCGCCATGGTCAGCCGCCTGCTCGACCTGGCCCGCATCGAGCTTGACCAGATCGAACTTGAATATGAGGCGCTCGATCTGGGCATGCTGCTGCAGGAGGTAGCCTTGCTTTTTCGGGCTGAAGCCGCCAGAATGGGTATCGAAATTCGCTGCCCGGCGATTCCGGAAGTCAGACTATACGCCGATTACCGCCGACTTAACCAGGTTTTCATCAACCTGATCGATAACGCCCTGCGCTTTTCGCCGCCCGGTCAGACGGTGGAAATGCGTTTGTTGCCCGAAGCCGATGGCGTCGTGGTCGAGGTGGTCGATCATGGTTCCGGGATTGAAGCCCGGGAACTGGAAGAGATCTTCACTCGATATCGCTGCCGCCATTCCAAGGACGGCGGCGGCAGCGGAATCGGCCTGGCTGTCGCCAAGGGCCTGATCGAGGCTCACGGCGGTCGCTTGACGGTGGTCAGCAGCCCTGGAGTCGAAACTGTGTTTACGGTTTACCTGCCGCGACAGTCCCCGGCCGGGCCAGCGGCAACGCCGGTGATGGAGGAAAAAGAGGAGGGAAAGAAGGATGACGCGTGAGATAACCATCATGGTCGTCGACGACGATCCCGATATTCAGACGGTTCTGCGCGGCAATCTCCAGCTGGCCGGTTACCGCGTGGTAAGCTGTCTGAACGGCCGGGAGGCTTTCGCGGCGCTGGCCCGGGAATTGCCTGAGCTGCTGATTCTCGATCTGAGTCTGCCCGATCATGACGGCATCCAGGTCTGCCGGCGCTTGCGCTCCGAATACGGCGAAGGGTTGCCGATCATCATGCTGACCGCGCGCGACGGTCTGGCCGACAAGGTACTGGGTTTCGAGTGCGGAGCCGATGATTATGTGGTCAAACCCTTCGCCTTTCTTGAATTATTGGCCCGGATCAAGAGCTGCTTGCGTCGCCGGGGGACGGCCGCCGGCGACGCTCCGGTTGAACCCTTGAGCTTCGGCGGTCTGTTGATCGATTATCGGCTTAAACAGGCCCGCGTCGACCAGCGAGATGCCGGGCTTACCCATAAGGAGTTCAAACTTCTGGCCCTACTGGCTGAAAATCGCGACCGGGTTTTAAGTCGGGAAGATATTCGCCGCGCCCTCTGGGGCAACCGTGAGCTTTATTCCTGGAGCCGGGCCATCGATGTTCACATCCGCCACCTGCGCTGCAAAATCGAAACCGATCCGGAAAATCCCCGTTACATTCAGACCGTGGTCGGCGTCGGCTACCGTTTCGTGGCCTAAATCATGGCCGTGACGTCGTCAATGTCCGGCCGCCAACAGCAAAAACTTCCGCCGCGGGCACCTGATTCCGGGCGGCGTATTGGGCGCCCCTGTGGTTTTAGTGGTTTTAATCGGGGTGGTTTTTCTCCGGTGAATACGGAATCCGGCCGCGCCAGGCTGAATTTACGAGGAACTCAGCACAATCTGATGATAGCGCTTTTTCCCGGCGCGCAGGAGCAACTTCGTATGGTTAAAATCCGTTTTTCGTAAAGAGCGGTCCTCATGCAGGCGTTCCTCGTTCAGATAAGCTCCCCCCTGTTCAAAAAGGCGTCGAGCCTGACCTTTTGAAGTGGCCAGACCGCTTTCGACAAAGAGCTCGATCAAGGATATTCCGTTTGCCAGTTGAGCGGGCGTAATTGTCAGTTGGGGAAGGTCATCCTGGCTTTGCTCCGGGTTGAGATTATAGATCATAGACGAAGTCGGAATGATTTTTTCCGGATCGGCGCAGCCGAAACGGTTGACAGCGGTCTGAAAGGCAAGAAAGGCTTTGTTATGACCATGAACCAGGGCCGTGACCTCGTAAGCAAGAATTTCCTTGGCGCGGTTGATGCCCTGGTCCTGCAAGGCAGCCAGGTCTCTGATTTCGGAGAGAGGCAGAAAGGTGAAAAATTTCAAGAGTCGTTCCAGCTCGGAATCCTCGCAATTACGCCAGAATTGATAAAAATCAAAAACCGAAGTTCTTTCCTCCGCGAGCCAGACGGCGCCGGCTGCGGTTTTACCGAATTTTTCACCGTTGCTGGTGGTCAGCAGGGGAAAGGTGACGCCATAGGCTTCAAGACTCTGAGTGCGCCGGATCAGATCAATGCCGGCGACAATGTTGCCCCACTGATCCTGGCCGCCCATCTGAATACGGCACCGCCGATCCCGGCTTAAAATATGGAAGTCGTAGGCCTGCAGGAGCATGTAGTTGAATTCAATGAAAGAAAGACCGGTTTCCAGACGTTGTTTGTAGGACTCCGCAGTGAGCATGCGATTGACGCTGAAATGACGTCCGATGTCGCGCAGAAAATCGACGTATTTGAGTTCGGAAAGCCAGTCGGCGTTATTGATCAGCTGGCAGCGATCCTTGGTAAAATCAAGAAAGCGACCGAGTTGGGCGGCGATGCCGCGGCCGTTTTCGGCGATATTTTCCGGAGTCAGCATCTGACGCAGTTCGGTTTTACCGCTGGGGTCGCCGACCATAGCGGTCCCGCCGCCCAGAATGGCGATGGGGTGATGACCGGCCTTTTGCAGATGCATCATCACGATGATCGGGATCAGGCTGCCGACATGGAGACTGTTAGCCGTCGGATCAAAACCGATATAGAAGTTCTGAGGGCCGCTTTCTAATAGTTGCTGCAGTCCGGCGCTGTCGGTGCTTTGGTAGATCAAGCCCCGCTCTTCAAGCTCTTGGTAAACCTGGCTCTTCATGATTAAGCATCCATCTCCATGATCTGCTGGGCCTGACGTAAGCGCTGGTTGCCTTCGTTGAACAGCTGCATCGCTTCAAGTATCTTTTCCACCACTTCGTTCTGTCCTTCTTCCCGGGCTTGGGCGGCCCACTTCTTGTAGTCGGCCTGGTGACTGTCATTGTGGTCGATCCAGTGATTTAAAAGCATTTTCAGTTTTTCGGAAAAGGTCATTCTCTCAGCATGACTGCTGCAATCGTGACAGTGTCCGTGATTTTCACAGAGGTTGTGATCATGATGTTCGTGCATGATTCTGCTCCTTAGAATTGATTGATTTTATCCCGAAGCGCCTAGTCAGCTTTTTTTCGGGAGTCGGCGATTTTAAGATAGGAAACGCCGATGTCGTCACTTTCAACCAGACGGTCAATGCGACGCATGTACTGATGCGGAATCGCTATCTTTTCGACCTTGGCGAATTCCTTGCGCAGGGCTTCGTCCTCGAGTGAGATGATGATGCGGTCGGTATCGTCAAAGATGATCTCCGAGATTTCAATAAACCCGAAGAATTCCGCTTCCCGGACGCTTCGCGCCAGAAGAGAATAGCTGCGCTCGTCGGTCTGAAAATAGACCCGGTAAACTGTCTTTTTCGGATTACTCATGCGGGCCGGCCGCTCCTTTGCGAAAAAGTTTGATCAGTCTTGCCATGAGGCCGGTTTTTTTCGGTTTTTCCGGAGCCGGCGAAACCGGCTGTCGGGGTGGCGGCGGCGAGCCTGGGGCGGCGCCGACGATCGGGCTCGCCGCCGGGTTTGCGTTTCGGCCTGGTTCCCGGCCTGCGGCTGCGGGGTGGGAACTCGCCGTTTGCGTTTCGCCGCTTTTACGTGGCGGTCGGCGCCGGCGCGGCCGGACACTGGCGGTATTGCCGCTCTCTCCGCCACTTTTGCCTTCCGTTTTTTGAAACCCGGTTTCCTGGTCCGACCGGGTTCTGTCGACAGGGGTGGCCGTCGTGGTTTTGCTGCGGGTTTTGTTAGCGCTGATCCGTCTTTCCGAGCTTGGCGGCCGGCTTGGGCGGCGTCCGTCACCACTCTTGCGGTGGCTGTCGGGGCGTCCACGGCCGGCGGGCGAGGCGCTGCTTCTGGGGCGGGCTGGTGAGCGTTTGAAATTCCGGATAAAATCTTCTTCTTCAGCCCATTCGACCGGAATTTTATCCGCCAGTTTCTCGATGGCTTCCAGGTAAAAAGCATCTTCCTCTCCCACCAGAGCGATGGCGGTCCCGGTAGCGCCGATACGGGCGGTACGCCCGATACGGTGGACGTAATCCTCAGCGTCCTGGGGCAGATCGTAATTAAAAACATGGGTGACTGCTTCGATATGGAGGCCACGTGAAGCGACATCGGTGGCAATCAGGATGGTTAACTGTTTGTTTTTGAAACGTTCAAGCGTGGTCTGCCTTTTCTGTTGCGGAATATCACCGGTCAGACAGGCGGCGGCATAGCCATTGGCTTTGAGGTAACCTTCAAGAATCTCCGCCATTCTTTTGGTGTTAGTAAAGATCAGGCTGCGTTCGGGTTGCTCCTTTTGCAGGAGACCGAATAAAAGCGCCATCTTTTCATCCTTGCCGACGTGGTAAAGACTTTGCTTGATTTTATCTACCGTGATCTGTTCCGGCGTGATGTTGATCGCTTCGCTGATGTTGAGATGTTCGTAGGCAAGCTCCATGACCTTGGCGGAGAGCGTGGCGGAAAATAGCAGGGATTGTCGCTGGCCGGCCGGTGAGCAACGATGCAGCAGCCAACGGACATCAGGAATAAAACCCATGTCAAACATGCGGTCGGCTTCGTCGATGACCAGAACCTCAATTCCTTTCAGGGAAATGACATTTTGTTTCTGATAATCGATTAACCGGCCCGGGGTTGCTACGATTACCTGGGCTGTGTTTTTTTGCAGGGCCTGCCGTTGTTTTTCATAATCGATACCGCCGTAGATGGTCTGAAAACGGATCCCGCCCGCGGCGCTGATGATGCTTGCTTCCTGGCCGATCTGAATCACCAGTTCCCGGGTCGGAGCAAGGATCAGGGCCCGGGGCCGGCAGATGCCGTTTTCGGAAGGGCTGGATTGCGGAGGCTGCGGATTTTGTAGCAGACGGGTCAGGAGGGTAATGAGAAAGGTCGCGGTTTTGCCGGTTCCGGTCTGGGACTGGGCGGCAATATTGTTCCCTTGCAATGACAGGGGCAGGACTTTCTGCTGGACCGGGGTGCAGTATTGATAGCCGGCCGCTTCAATTCCGGTGAGAACCGAAGCGGGGAGTTCGAGTTGGTTGAAGCGGGTGTCGCTGAAGACTTGTTGCACTTTTCTTTCCCTTTATGAAGGAGGTTTAGGGGATTCCCGTGTTCCGGTTCATGACTTGGATAAGCGAAGCCTTGTTCAGCTTGTTCGCTTTTTGGGGCCGCGGACAAACAGCTAAAAGGCCCGGGCGTAAAAATAAACCGGAAAGTATCGAGGATATTCGGTTTCGAAGATGTCGGGTTGTCCCTGCCGAAGCCGGAACGGCCTAGATGGCCGTCTACGTATATTAGCAGATAATAGTTGAAGATTCAATTACTTTAATTCCAAGCGCCATACAGAGACCGGGCTGCCCGCAGATCCTCGGGTGAATTGATGTTGAGAAAGGTGTTCTTCGGAAAACTCTCAGGAAAGAAGGCGCAGGGGATGGTTTTCACCCTGACGGAGCCGAAGAAGCTTTTTATTTTTAAATGGTTCTGTTTCAGGTTTGACTCAATTGCGGGCAGACAATTCTTATTGTAGAGCGCGGTTAGTGGTTGTAGACCGTCGGGGGTCTGGGGTAAAATCACGTCGAAATTTTCCCGTTCCTGCCAGAGTTTTCGCAGGGCGGGAAGTTCGATGAAGGGCATGTCCCCGGCAACAATCAATAGATAAGGATGACGGGCCTCACGTAGGCAGCTGTTGATGGCGCCCAGAGGACCCTGATTTTTCTCCAGATCCGGGATGATGCGCCCCTGGGGATGGTCGTGAAGGGTGTTACTGCTGATCAGAATTTCGTCGCAGATAACGTCCAATAGCGAAATTGTCCGCTCAAGAAGGCTCTGGGAGCCGAATCTGAGCCGGGTTTTGTCTCGTCCTCCCAGTCGTCGAGAACTGCCGCCGGCGAGTACGGCGCCGCTTAAGGGATAGCCTTTTGAATCAGGATTTGTTGGCATGGCCAGCCGGTCTTTGCAGGGAAAAATAGTTACGGATGAAAACGCTGATAGCGGTGGTCTGTTCCAGTCCGAAACAGGGCACGTCCAGTTCCTGCTCGATATCGCTGACGACTGCGATCAGGTGTTCGTCGGTGTTTTCCCCACGACTGAGCAAGGGCCGTTTGAGCTCTGCGCGCTGGATTTCAATCTTGGGCATCCGCTCTTGTTTAAAGCCCTCCACCAGAATCAAATCGAGGTCATGCAGGTAGCTGTGAGTAAGCTTTTCAATGGGGATCTGGGCCGTGGTTTTTTCGATCAAAGCGGTTCGTTCGGGGCCGGTGATGATGGTTTTGCCGGCCCCCGCTGCGGTGAAACGGTAGCTGTCTTTGCCTTGGTGGTCGATGTCGAAAACTTTATGGTGATGTTTTACGGCGCCAACCCTGAATCCATCTTCCGTCAGGTGTTTGATGAGGTTGCAGATCAGCGTGGTTTTGCCGCTATTGCTGTAACCGACGAAGCCTAGTCGAGGTGGTTCCTGCATGATTTTTGCCTGTTTCTGAAAACATTCGCAACCGTCTGCGCCCATGAAGGTCAACGGAAGCGTTCCTTTGGTGTAATAGATCGGTGCTCGCAGCGAGCGCCTGCCCGAGGCACGAGCTATGTAAACCATGAAGAGGAAAAAAGCAATTAGTGAGTGCCCGGCCACGTGGTTTCCTTTGGAAACCACGTGGAGTTTTTTTTCTTGTAAAGAAGATTAAAATTTGTTAATTATCTCCTTGAGGGAAAAGAGTGGATATCGTGTTGATTACGGTTGGTTCCACAAACTGTAATTTAAGCTCTTTTTTCGGCCGTCGTTTATCTGTTCTTAATAAAATTGGAATAAGAATTCTCTAACGTTTCAGGGGACAACAGGGAAGTTTATTTGCAGTTTAATTCGTGTTTTTATCAGGAGGAAAAAAATGATTAGGAGATTGGGAGCTGTTCTGGTGGTTTTGATGTTGCTGGCCGTGGCCTTGCCGTCACTGGCGGCCGATGTCAAGATCAAGGGTGATTTCAATAATCGTTTCATGATCTACACCAATCATAATGATTGGCTTGACGCAGAAGAAGGAGTTTTGCGGGATGGTTCTTCCAGTGAAACCTGGGGAGAGGCCAAATACCGGATGTGGTTCGATGCTAGTACCGATGATGGTAAGGTCAAAGGGGTCTGGGGCATGGAAATCGGTGGTCTTGAATACGGTAAACCCAGTGTCGGCGGCATCTCAAGTACCGGCGGCAGCTATTCCGGTGACAATGTCAATATCGAGACGCGCTGGTTGTATACCGATTTCCAGCTGCCCTGGGCCTGTGAAAAAGCCCGGGTGCGCATGGGTCTGCAACCGTTTACCGCCAACAGTTTTTTCTGGTCTGAAACCATTATGGGGGTGACTTTCGACATCGCCGCCGGTCCGGTCAACCTTAATTTTGCCTGGTTGCGCCCCTACCGTGATGAGACCAAGGACCCCGACGACGATGTCGAGGATCTTGATGCCTTTTACGTCCGGGCCGATTTCAAGCCGGCGGACGGCATCAAAGCCGGGGTGTTCGGAGTTTACATGACCGGCGATCCGGATAACAGCGGCCCGGCGACCAGCACGATTACCTCACAGAAATATGAAGTCAAGAACTTTGCCAATAATTATGAACTCGATCTTTTTACCCTGGGTCTTGACGGCAAGGCCGACATCGGCAAATTCTTTGTCAACTGGGATCTGATGTATCAGACCGGCAGCGTTGATGGGGCCAACTTCTCCGAAGAATATAATGGCTGGGCTTATAATAGGGCGGCGGTCAACAAGAATTTCGATGTCAGCGCCTGGTTTGCTCATTTTGATCTTGGTTTCAAGATGGACAAGATGAAGTTTACCTATACTTTCTGGTATTCCTCGGGTGACGATGACGGCGCCGATGGAGATTTCAACGCCTTCATGGCGGTTGATATCGACCGGATGGACAATATTTGTATTTTCGAAGGCGGTTTTACTGATGATGACTACTATACCGAGAAGGGTTACCTGCTCGACAAGGGTTTCATCATGAACAAACTGGCCTTTGATTACAAAGCCAGCAAAAAGCTTTCTCTTGGGGCTGCCGCCATGTACATGCTGACCGCCGAGGATATCGAATATATCGATAAAAACGGCAAAATGCAGAAAGAGAATGAAGTCGGGATCGAATTTGATGCCTATCTGAAATACAAGCTTTATGACAACCTTGAGTTCGCGATCAATGCCGGTTACCTTTTCAGTGGCGATGCCATGGATTTCTGGGAGGTTCAGGATCGTAACGGCAGCAGCGATGAGGACATTTTTATCAGCACCATGCGCATTCGTTACAGTTTCTAAAGGAACATGTTTCCGTAAAGGATGCCATCAGGGGGGGCGGTTATCGCTGCCCCCTTTCTTTATGGTTGGTAATTATTCGGCCACCTGTGCCTTCGAGGCTGAATAGCGCCCTCAGACCGCTATCGCGGCCACCGATGTGAGAAAGTGATCTGCTTTTGAGTTGACTTACATGGAGGCGATTACCCTTTTTGCTTGAGGTCTGGAAGTAAAAAGGATATAGGTTTGGACCTGTTGACAGCGTTTCAGGTCGCGCAAGGCGGAGTTTTCAGGGCAAAGAAATCTTTTCAGATAGGGCTTCGGAGGTTGATTTGAAGGATGTGTACAGTCTCTCAGGGATGAGATTACGGGCGGCTCGATATTTGTGGTTGCTGGGGTTGGTTTTGAGTCTGGGATGGCCGGCGGTTTCCGGAGCGGATCCATGGTCTCGTTTCAAGCCCCTGTCAGGTTATCTGGTGGAGGTCGGCGTTCACGGGATTGTTATCGACTGTGGTCTGCGTAAAGGGGTCAGCGCCGGTGATCTCTTTGCCGTCATGGCTCCGGGCGCGCCCCTGATTCATCCGCGTACCGGGCAGTCTCTGGGCACTCAGGAGCGCCTGGTCGCTTCCCTGAAGGTGATGCGGGCGGAAGCCGAGTTTGCCGTTTGTCAGCCGTTGCAACGTTATCTCAGGGTGCCGTTGCAGCGTGGCGCGTTGGTCCGCCGTTTTAACGCCATGGCTTCCCTTTTTGTTGATTTGCAGGGTGATGGCAAGGAGCTTTTCGGTCGCCTGCGAGAAATCCTGCCGCAGCTTAACTGGGCTGACTACGGAGTCGGTTTACAGTTGCGACAGGTATTGCAGCGCCCGGGTGGCCCGGGCGCTATCGGCTATGATCTTTATGTCGTTAATCAAGGGACGGGTTTGTCGGTTTATAACGGAGACCAGGAACTGGTGGTGGCTTGGGACGACAAAACTTCGGTTTTTCCCTTGTCTGCGGACGCAAACGGCAGCGGTTCTGCCCGGGCTGAAAACAACGGCAGCCGGTACGGCCTTTCAACGGCGGATGCCGACGAGGCCTTCCTGACCCGATACCGGGAGTTGGCCAAAGTCAATCTGGTGGTCAGGGGCATGGATGTCGGCGATCTTGATCGTAACGGCATGCCGGATGTGGTATTTAGCGACGGTGAGAAAATTTATGTCTATCAGCTTACCGAAGCGGGTCTGAAATATCGTTACCGTTATCATTTTGCGAGATGGGGCAGTATCATTAACCTTCAAGTCGGTGATATAGACGGTGACCGTCGCGATGAAATCATGGTCAATACCTTCAAGGAAACCGAGGATGGTTTTTCTTCCTTTGTGATTGCCGTCAGAAGTGGTAAGTTTCAGGTTGTCGCGGAGAATATTCCTTTTGTCATGGGCTTGCTCGGAGGTCGCTCGGTGGCGGACCAGGGCACAAGTTTTGTGGGGCAGGGTTTTGCCAAAGAAGTTCTTTTTAATAACCGGGTGGTGTTGCTGGAATATCGCCAGGGTGGGGTGCGTTCGCGGGGAACCTTTTCGGTCCCCAACGGTTTCGCCCTGCCGGGAGCCGTCTACGAAGACATTAACCATGATCGCGTCAAGGAACTGTGCTTTATCAATAAACAGAATTTTCTCGAGATTTATCAAGGCAGTAAACGGCTTTGGGTCAGTGATGAACGGCTCGCCGGATCGCTGCATGATGTGCAGTATGAGGTTGGCACCAAACGAATGAGCTACACCGAGAAACGCCAGATCGCCTCGCCCCTGCGGGTGGTGGATCTTGATCGGGACGGCTGTCCGGAGCTTCTTCTGGTTGATAATGAATCCGGCTTTTCAACCGCTCTGGGTGAGTATGGTTTTCTCAGCAAGGGGCAGGTCAAGATGGTCAAGGCCAGTGGCTCGGGTTTTGTCCTGCGGAACGTTACCGGGGTTACCGGTGGGCCCTTGCAGGGTTTGCAAATTATCAATGACGAGCTGGTTTGTGCCATGGTCAGACGCGGTGACGACCTGCTCAAACTTTCCGGAAGCACCCTCCTGCTGGCCTTTCCCTTGACGCAGCGCTAGATTGTGGCCGGGATTGGCCGCCCGGCCTTCAGCGTGACTTGAAAAAGATTTCCAGGCGTTTCATTCCCTCGGCGATATTTTCCAGGGAATTGGCGTAGGAAAAACGCAGATAACCCTCGCCGTTGCTGCCGAAGTCAATGCCCGGAGTCACGCCGACACCGGCTTTTTCCAGGATTTCAAAGGAGAATGCGTAGGAATCGGCGGTGAATTCTTTGGCATTGGCGAAGATATAAAAAGCTCCGGTTGGTTCGGTCGCAACCTGCAAACCGATTTCGCGCACCCGTCTGAGCATGAAACGGCGCCGCTCATTGTAGATTAGTTTCATGTTTTCCAGTTCCGCGGCGACCTCTTGTGAGGTTAGGGCGGTAATCGCGGCTTCCTGACCGAAATGGCTGGCGGAAATCATGAAGTTCTGCTGTAGGGTTTGCAACGTTCGCATGTATCTCAGGGGGGCGATCAGATAGCCCAGACGCCAGCCGGTCATGGCGTAGAGTTTGGAAAAGCCGTTGAAAACAAAAGCGTTGTCGGTGAACTCAAGGATTGAGTGGGCCTCGCCTTTGTAGACTAGTCCGTGATAGATTTCATCTGAGAGGATCATGGGTCCCAGCTCGGCCAGTTCCCGCATCTGTTCGACTTCCAGGAGATTGCCGGTCGGATTGGCCGGGGAATTGATCAGGATGGCCCGGGTCTGTGGGGTGAGCTGCGGTTTCAGGGCCTGCGGCTCAAACTGAAAACCATTGTCTTCGTAAACCTTGATATACTGCGGGGCGCCGTCGCAATAAGTGATGAAATTACCGTAACAGGCATAGCCGGGATTGCTGACGATGACCCGGTCGCCGGGATTGAGCAGGGCCGCGCAGGCCAGCATCAAGGCCGGAGAGGTGCCGGAGGTGACAAGAATCTGCTCCGGAACGATCCTGACCCGATAACGTTTAAGGTAGTAGTCGGCGATCGTCTGGCGCAAGCCATAAGTCCCCAGACTGTGCGTGTAATGGGTGAGATCTTTCTGCAAGGCCTCAGCTGCGGCCTTTTTGATCGGCGTGGGAGTGGCGAAATCGGGTTCGCCCACGGCCAGGTGAATGATCGAGCGCCCTTTTCTTTCCAGTTCCTGGGCCCGTTCAAGAATATCCATGGTCACGAAGGGTTTAAGCCCGGCCGCTTTTTGGGAAAAGTTTTCCGTTCGCAATATTTTACCTTTCTTACAAACCGGCGGCTGAAGCTTCTTGCCGCTAAATGCCGGCAGTTTGTAAGTCTTCGGCATCATAGAAATGCACCGGTAATCCGGTGAAAAGTCTTTAACGCAGATGTGCCGGCGGTTATAAGTGTGAGAGCGCTTTTACCCTGCCGGTAAAAACTCAGTCAAGATCCAGCTTCGCTGTACAGGCATTGCATTTCACAGCGCCCCGGAAAACGCGATTGCCGCATTCCGGACAAATATAGCGAGCCTTTTCATCTTCGGCGAATTTCTTCGTGCCTACCTTTCGCCATTACGGAATCGTGCGCAAAATGACCTTTTTACCGATTGCCATGGGAAAATCCTCGATCTGTCGGCAAGGGAACTCATCGCACTGATGACAGCCGGTGTAACCTTTTTCATTCGTGCAGTCCTCAATTGGACAATGTCTGCAATACATGAACACGTCATCAGAGAGGCAGCCTTAGAGAGGCAGCCTTCACATCTGATGTCTTCAAACGATAAATTCTCACTGCCGGGAAGCGTGCCTTTGCCGGGGATTCCTCCCTGGTAAAGTTTGACTAACCGTTCCTTTAATTTCTGGTTACTATCACGGTGCGCGATATAAACAGCGCAGACGCCGCAATAAAGTCCACAAGGGCCGATCAAGGCCGAATTCGCCTGCATGATTCCGATTCACCATGCCTCATATTTTTATCATTTCATGGTTCCCTTGATCCTTAGGGAGCCTGTGATAGTTTCATACTTCTGATTATGCTGATTTTTTTTGAAATAAAACATTGATAAAACTATGTCAAGGGGTTTTCGTGAACGGGTTTCTTGCGGTTTCAGGCCTGTTGCAGGAGATGTCGTAAACCGTCCTTCTGCGGCTTGGGAATGTTTTTCGGGGAGACGCCGATTATATTATCCAGCCTTCATTTTGCCGGATTGCTTTCCCTGGTTGGATTGTGCTATAGGCGCGCAGTTATTTCCGCTGATTATATTAACGCCGCGGCCTCTTTAAATCCTGTTAAGATCCCGGACTCAGGCTATCTGTCGGTGGCCCTGGTCCGTTGACGGCGCATCTGACCCGGTTCGGCGGTGAATTTTTAATGGTTTTAGTGAGACAGGAGCGGCAAAATGTTCGCAACCGAAAAACTGATCAAGATGGCCCTTGAGGAAGACCTGGGTTCGGGAGATGTGACCACCCTTTCAACCGTGCCTCCGGGGACCCAGGCTAAAGCCCTGATTAAGGCCAAGCAGGACTGCGTGGTCGCCGGTATTCAGGTTGCGGGTCTGGTTTTTCGCACGCTAGATCCCTCGCTCAGGCTTGAGGCTCAGGCCACGGATGGAGACCGTCTGCAAGTGGGAGCGCCGTTGATGACGATCAGCGGCGAGGCGGTATCCATTCTGATGGCTGAACGCGTCGCGCTGAATTTTATTCAGCGACTTTGCGGCGTCGCGACGATCACGGCCAGGTTTGTGGCCGCGATCGAGGGATATGCAGCTGAAATCGTCGACACGCGCAAAACCACTCCCGGATGGCGTTCTTTGGAGAAATATGCAGTTCAGGTCGGAGGGGCCCGTAATCACCGGCATGGTCTGTTTGACGGTATTCTGATCAAGGATAATCATATTCGGGCCGCCGGCTCGATTGCCGAGGCGATCGGACACGCGAAAAGGCTGGCGCCTCATGGCCTGAAAATCGAGGTCGAGGCAGCCAACCTGAAGCAGGTTCAGGAAGCTGTCGCCGTCGGGGCCGATATTGTTTTACTGGATAATATGGAAGTTTCCCAGTTGCGTGAGGCCGTGGCCTATGTCAGGTCTCAGGCTTCGGCCCTTAAACTTGAAGCTTCGGGAGGCGTCGTGCTTGAGAATGTCAGACAGGTGGCGGCGGCTGGGGTCGATTTTATTTCGGTCGGCGCTCTGACTCATTCGGCCCCGGCCATTGATATCTCTCTTGACCTGGTCTCGTGATCGAGCCGTTTGTGACCCCCTGGGGCAATCGCCTGCAAAGCTTTGCCAGGCTGGATTCGACCAGTCGTTATCTCTGGCGGCAGGGCGAGGCCGGCGCTGAGTCCGGGCAGGTGGCGGTGGCCGCCACTCAGACCGCGGGGCGCGGGCGGCGAGGCCGGTCATGGCATTCGCCGCCGGGGCTCAACCTTTATTTTTCAATTCTCCTGCGTCCTTGTCTCGATTTTGCGAAAGTGCCGCAGCTTTCCCTGGTGGTTGGGGTCGCTTTGTGGCGGGCGCTGGCGCGCGAACTTTCGCGGCTGACAATTAAATGGCCGAATGACATTTTCTGCAAGGACAGGAAACTGGCCGGGATTCTGGCGGAGATGAAACCTGGGGTGAATGGACCAGAATTTGTGGTGCTGGGAATCGGACTCAACGTCAATGCTCGGGCTCTTGATTATCCGGAAGCTTTGCGGCCGTTGGTCACTTCCTTGCGGATTGAGACCGGTACCGAGTATGATCTCGGGGCTCTGTTGCAACAGCTTCTGGTCGAGATTGCTGACTGTGAACGGATTTATCAGCAGGAAGGTCTGGGACAGCAGCTTAGCACCCTAATAAACCGTAATTTTTATCTGGCGGGCCGGGATGTCGTGTTGCTCAGCGGCGAGCAGCGGTATGGCGGTCGGGTGCGGGCGATTGATGCTTGCGGCCGCCTGCTGGTGAGCGGCCGGGACGGCAGCACCCGCTGCTTTAGTGCAGGCGAGGTTCAGCTTGAAAAACAGCCTTATAATATTTCAGAATGATTTTTAAGGATGTCGCAATGTTACTGGTTGTTGATGTTGGTAATACGCAAACTGTGCTCGGTCTTTATCGCGAAGAGAAATTGCTGGATCATTGGCGGATTTCCACGTCGGTTGAAAGAACCAGGGATGAGTACATCATTCTTCTGCAGGAGTTTCTTCGTTCCTTGATGGTCGATCGGCGGGAAGTCGGCGGAATGATGATTTCCTGTGTGGTGCCTCCGGTTCTGAACGAACTGCTCGCTCTGGCTGGAAAATATTTTCATTTTCGTCCCCTGGTTGTTGGTCCCGGCATCAAAACCGGCTTGCCGATTTTGCTCGATAATCCCCGCGAAGTCGGAGCCGACCGGATTGTGAATGCGGTGGCGGCCTACAGAAAACACCGCCAGGCGATGGTGATCATTGATTTTGGCACGGCCACGACCTTTGATTGCGTTTCCGCAAAAGGGGAATATCTCGGCGGCGTGATCGCTCCGGGGATGAATATCTCAATGGAAGCATTGTGTCAGCGAACCTCCAAGTTACCTCGAGTGGAATTGAAACGGCCGCGCGAGGTGGTCGGTAAAAACACGGTTCATTCCATCCAGTCCGGGCTGGTGTACGGTTATCTGGCCCTGGTTGAGGGTTTGGTTGCCCGGATCAAGAAAGAGCTGGAAAGCGATTTGCTGGTGATCGCCACCGGCGGTCTGGCCAAAGTGATCGAACGCGAAACCAAAATTATTAATGAAGTCGACGAGTTCCTGACCCTTAAGGGTTTAAGGTATATTTATGATATGAATAGAAAATGATGCAGGCTTAGTCTCGATATTGGAGACGGCAGTGGCTTATCATGTTTGCGCTTCTTGATGGTGGCGACGTGTTTATCGGTTGCAAGAGCCACAACTCCAAAGCGGCTTTCGCGACCTGCGTCAGCAGGCCCTTCCCTTCGACCTGAAGGAGTCTTTGCCTCAGATCAGTTTCTTGTTTTTTCAAGCCGAAATGGATTGTAAGGTGCTGATCATGTCACGCTGATAAATAACTTGACAAAGCAAACCTAACATTATAAAGTTTATCAACTTTGGTAACTTATGCATTGGAATGGTTTTATGAAGTTAACGAGAGCATCGGATTACGCGGTTAGAGGAGTCGTTTATGTGGCCATGCAGCCGCCGGGCAGCATTGTGGTGATCCCAGAGGTGGCGCGCGAAATGGATGTGCCGGTTGGTTTCCTGGCCCGGATTTTTCAGAGCTTGAGTCGCTCCGGAATCGTTATTTCGCATCGCGGTAAAAAAGGCGGCTATTCGTTGGCCCGCAAACCCGATGAGGTGACCCTTTGCGATGTGGTGGAAGCCGTCGAAGGCGATATTCGCCTCAATATTTGTCTGGACGGGTATGAAGCCTGTAATCGCATGGCTGTCTGTCCGATTCGTAAGGAACTGGCCAAGGTGCAGGAAGTGCTGATTGAAAGTCTTGGTAAAACCAATTTCGCCGATCTCGCCGCCCGCGAACTGGAACATCGCCGGCAGAGAGAATGATTTTTTGCTGTTGTAAATACCTTTCTTCTTTATTCATTGATTCAGCATTTTTTGGAGTTTTTCCAGTAGCATCAGGGCTTTGAGCGGGGTTGTCCGGTTAAGGTCCTGTTTTTTTATCAGTTCCCTGATTTCATCTACCTCATAAATCTCTTTGCTTGGTTCGAGTAAAGGCAGATAGCCGCTTTGCCGGCCATTGGTGCGACTACTAAGAACCGTTTTTCCGGTCATTCTCAGATTGCCGCCTGCGGCGATTTCCGCACTTTCCAGGTTGCTCAGAATCTGCCTTGCCTTGTCGATGACCGGTCGTGGAATTCCGGCTAGTTCGGCGACTTCGATGCCGTAGCTATGATTGGTCGCGCCGCGAATGATGCGGTAGAGAAAGGAGATTTTCTGGTTGTGCTGTTGGACCGCGACATTGTAATTTATAATCCGTTCCCGAATCAGTTCAAGTTCGGTCAGTTCATGGTAATGGGTCGCGAACAGGGTCAGACTGCCGAGTTTTCCATGAATTTCCTCGGCAATCGCCCAGGCCAGACTTAAGCCGTCAAAGGTGCTGGTGCCCCGGCCGATTTCATCGAGAATGATCAGACTTTTAGCACTGGCCTGGTGGAGAATCCTGGCGGTTTCGGTCATCTCGACCATGAAGGTTGAAAGTCCGCGACTCAGGTTGTCGGAAGCACCGACCCGAGTGAAAACCCGGTCGAAGATACTGAGGCGCGCTTTTCGAGCGGGCAGAAAACTTCCCATCTGCGCCATCAGGGCAAAGAGTCCGTTCTGGCGCAGAAAGGTTGATTTCCCGGCCATGTTGGGTCCGGTAATGATCCAGATCTGTTCCTTGTCCGCCGACAATGAGGTATCATTGGGGACAAAGTGCTCATTGCAGGCTTCGATGACCGGATGGCGACCTTCTTCAATCTCCATGACGGCTGCCCCCGTCGTTATCTCCGGTCGGCAATAATGACCCAGGTCGGCGACTTCGGCCAGGCTGCACAGGATATCAAGCCGGGTCAGATGCCTCGAGGTTTCCCGCAGAGGGGCGAGTTCCTGGACCGCTTTGTGGCGCAGGGCCAGGAAAATTTCATATTCAAGCTGGTTGATTTTTTCTTCGGCGTTTAATATCTTTTCTTCGTATTCTTTTAACTCAACCGTGATGAAACGATCAGCGTTGGCCAGGGTCTGGCGTCGCTGATAATAGTCTGGAATCTGGTCCAGATTGCGTCGGGTTACCTCGATGTAGTAGCCAAAGACCCGGTTGTAACGCACCTTCAGAGCGTTAATGCCGCTTTTTTCCTTTTCCTGCTGCTCGTAGGCCAGCAGCCACTGTTTACCGGTCTTGCTGATGGAGCGGAGCTCGTCAAGCCGGGGGTCGAGACCGCCGCGGATCAGGCCGCCCTCGGCCAGCGAGAGAGGTTGCTCCGGGAACAGGGTGCGGCCGATTTCCTCGCTGAGCTCAGCCAGAGGATGCAGGCCTTGGCTGAGTTGATTAAGCAGGCTGGGTTGCAGCGGCAGACTGTCGAGCTGTGCTTTGATTTCCGGAACCAGGTCCAGGGAATTTTTCAGGCTGAGCAGGTCACGACCGTTGGCCTTGCCCGCGGCCAGGCGTCCGGACAGACGGTCGAGATCATAAATCCGTTTGAGTTTTTCACGCAGTCTGAGGCGGCATTTTTTTTCCTTAAGCAGGATTTCCACTGCGTCCAGGCGTCGCTCGATCAGTTCTTGGTCAAGCAAGGGAAAGAGGAGCCATTCTTTGAGCTGGCGGCTTCCCATGCTGGTTTGGCAACGGTCAAGGATTCCCAACAGACTGCCTTCCCGCCGTTGTTCCTGCATGGTTTGTAAAAGTTCCAGGTTACAGATGAGACTGCTGTCAACCTGCATGAAATGGCTGGTCTGGTAGACGGTTAATCCCTGAATATGTTGAAGATTGACGCCCGGCTGGGTGGCCTGGGCATAGATCAGGGCGGCTCCGGCGGCACCAATTCCCGGTCGCAGATGGTGGGCGCCGAAACCTTCCAGGTTCAGGGTGCCGAAATGCCGGCAGAGAACGTCATAGCCTTTTTCGGGGGAGAAACCGAGGTTGTCGGGCTGGTTGCTCAGCAGGATTTGCGGGAAATTTTTTTCAAGCTCTTCTCGCAGCTGCTGTTCCTGAGCCGAAGAGCCGGAGGCCAGAATGATTTCTGAGGGCTCACATCGGCTGAGTTCATCATGCAGGGATTCCTGGTCGGGCAGTTCCGTAACCCTGAACTTGCCGGTGCTGATATCGAGCAGGGCCAGACCGAAGCGGGCTTTGGCATTACGCTCGTCAAGACTGATCGCCGCCAGGAAATTATCCCGGTCGGAGGTCAGACAGTGCTGTTCCAGGTTCACCCCCGGAGTGATGATTCTGGTTACTTCACGACGAACCAGTCCCTTGGCGGTTCTGGGATCTTCAACCTGGTCGCAGATCACCACCTTGCGACCGGCCCGGACCAGGGTTGCTATGTAGCCGTCGGCTGCATGATGCGGAAAACCGCACATCGGGACCGAATTTTCATCCTTTTTGTTGCGGCTGGTCAGGGTGATTTTCAGGATGCGGGCCGCTTCCGTGGCATCGGCGAAAAAAATTTCATAGAAATCACCCATGCGAAACAACAGAATCTTGTCCGGGTGTTTATCCTTGACACTCAGATACTGGCGCAGCATCGGAGTCGTTTTTTTTATTTCGGGCATGACTTTATCATTCATCTGGGTTTTCTTCAATCGTGGCAGGGGTTTTTTGCCGGCATGCAATCGTCAAACTGCCGCGGTGCTTGCCCCGGCGCCAGTTGATGGTGACTTGGGGCAAGGTCGAAGCCCGGCTGTGGCGGCAGATTTTTTCGGCGGCGGTTTCAAGGTTTTCGGGGCCACCCCTGAGCACCGCGACGGGGCCGGCTATCTCGGCCAGGTGGAGAATGAAATGGTCGGCGTCAGCGGTTTCCAGCAGCCGCTGATTATCCTGTTGGTGGCGGCCGACGATGATGAAATCGCTTGGTGTCGCCAAAGGGTAAAAACGTCCGTATTTGAGCAGGTTGATGTCAGCGGCGGGGATATCCTGATGATAAATGGTTTTGAGGCGGGCGGTAAAACCAGGATCGGTAAGTAGGCAGCCTCCAGCCGGGTTATGGTAGTTGCTGATTCCAAGTTTCTGAGCCAGGGCGATTTGTGGTTTGCGGCTTCGGCCGCTGCAGGCAAAAAGCAGCTCCCGGTCAACGATGCCCAGTTCTTCGGCCTGGCTGGGCGGCAATAGCTTGGCGCTTAAAGGGCGCAGCAGCAGGCCTTCGGTTCGACTCAGTTTCTCGAGGCGGTGCATGGTGCCTCGGCGTTGGGAGAAAGGTCGTTGGCCGACTACTTCTCCGGTGATGATTGCCGCGGCCCGCCACTTTCGCGCTATGTCGCGCGCTTTTTCCAGCATCATGAGCTTGCAGTCAAGGCAGGGGTTGAAGTTTTTTCCATAGCCGAACTGCGGTTGTCCCAGCATTTCAAGATAGTCGTCGGTCAGATCAATGATTGATAGCTCAATCCCGTATTCGAGTTTCATTCGTTCACAGAACTGGAGTTCGTGATGCTTGATGTCGTATCCGAAAAATGGACTTATAAATTTGAGGGCGTGAACCTTAAGACCTTGCTGCTGGATGATTCGGACGGCCAGAATGCTGTCGAGTCCTTGAGAAAAAAGAGCGATAATATCAGGCTTGACGGAAAGCTGAGGTATCATAAGGTGCTTTAGTCAGACGCCGAGAGATTGTAAGAAAGTTAGGCTTTAGACGATGGTGGAAGAGCCGGTCTCGCTGATTTCGAGACTTCCCCGGCGTACGAGGAGGGGCGGGTCAACCCTGGCGTCAATGATGGTCGAAGGTTGCGGCGGTGGTTCCGGATTGTCAGCGATGAGCAACAGGTCGGCTTGCGCCAGTAACTCGGGATCAAGCTTTGCGGTAGTCGCGGTCGGCGGGTGGTTGCTGAGATTGGCGCTGGTTGAAATCAGGGGTCCGGAAAAGAATTTCGCCAGTTCGTTGAGTAGCGGATGCGAAGACCAGCGCACCGCAATCCCGCCGTTTTGATCGCGGATACTGTCCGGCAGGCCGGGGCGTCCGGGGAGAATCATGGTCAGGGGACCAGGCCAGTATTTACGAGCCAGCCGGCGAGCCGGCTCCGGCCACAGCCCGATCAGGGAGCGGGTCGCCGCCAGGCTGCCGCAAAGGGTCGGAAAGGTTTTTCCCGCCGGGCGATGTTTGATCAGGGAAAGCCTGTGCCCGAGTGCCGCATTCAAGGCATGGCCGCCGATTGCATAAAAGGTTTCCGTTGGATAAATCAGGATTCCCCCTTGCCGGCAGATTCTGGCGGTCAGGTCAAAATTACGTCCCCATTCCTCTTCGGGAAAAGGGTAGTTGAGAGTTATCATTCCCGTTGATGGAGTTGTTCCTGCAGGTGTTGGTCCTTGTTTTCCACCCCTTGAATCATCTGCCGACGGTAATCCGCCAGCCGGACGGTGATTTCCGGTCGCGCGACGGCCAGGATCTGCAGGGCGAAAAGGGCGGCGTTGGCGGCTCCGGCCTTACCGATGGCCATGCAAGCAACCGGAATTCCGGCCGGCATCTGGACGGTGGCCAGAAGTGCGTCCAGACCCTGCAGGGAGGTGGCGTTGAGAGGTACCGCGATCACCGGGAGCAGGCTGTGACCGGCCACGACTCCGGCCAGATGGGCGGCGGCCCCGGCTCCGGCGATGATAACCCTGCATTGGTTGCTTTCAGCCTGTCGAATAATGCTCAGGGTTTTTTCCGGGGTGCGGTGGGCCGACGTAACTCTGGCGGTATAGCGAACGCCAAAACGATCCAAGAGAACGGCGGCTTCGCGCATGACTTCCCAGTCCGAGTCACTGCCCATGATGATCAGAATGTCGAAAAGATCAGACATCGTAAAAGGTCTCCCCCGGCGGATTTTTCTTCAGGTTTAAATACGTTTAAGGGCTTTGCGGCCGATATCCGTGCGATAATGGATCTGATCCCAGCTGATTTTTGAAACCGCGTGGTAAGCTTTTTCAATGGCTTTGGGAATATTGTCGCCGATCGCGGTAACCCCGAGCACGCGACCGCCGTTGCTGACGATCTTGTCTTCCGCATTCCGGGTGGTGCCGGCGTGAAAGACCATCACATCCTTGAGCCGGCTGGCCAGATTCAGGCCCGAAATGACCTTGCCCTTCTCGTAGGCTCCGGGGTAACCGCCGGAAGCCAAGGCCACGCAGACGGTCGGTCGGTCATCCCATTCGACAATGGTTTTGGCGAGATGACCGGAAATGCAGGCTTCGATAATGGGTAGGAGATCGCTTTTCAGGCGCATCAGGATCGGCTGGGTTTCCGGGTCGCCGAAGCGGGCATTGAATTCAAGCACTTTGGGAATGCCGTCCTTGATCATCAGGCCGGCATAGAGAACCCCCCGGTATTTACGACCTTCGGCCGCCATGGCCTTGACGGTCGGAATCATGATGTCGTTCATGATCCGGCGGAAGAGCCCCTCGGAGATCACCGGGGCCGGGGAGTAGGCCCCCATGCCGCCCGTGTTTGGTCCCTGGTCGTTATCGAAAACCGGTTTATGATCCTGAGAGGTGACCATCGGGACGACAATGTCGCCATCGGTGAAGACCAGAAACGAGGCCTCCTCGCCTTCCAGAAATTCTTCAATGATGATTTCCTTGCCGGCATCCCCGTGGGCCCGCCGCCGCATAATTTTATTGATGGCGTCTTCCGCTTCCTCAACCGTGTGGGCGACCACCACGCCCTTGCCCGCGGCCAGGCCGTTGGCCTTGATGACAATCGGAGCACCTTTTTTGTAGACATATTCGACGGCATCATCAAGATTGTCAAAAGAGGCGAAGTCACCCGTTGGAATCTCATATTTTCTGAGCAATTTCTTGCAGAAGGTTTTATTGCCTTCAATCTCGGCGGCGGCCCGGTTGGGGCCGAAAATTTTCAGCTCGGCGGTTTCAAAGGCGTCGACAATGCCGGCGACCAGAGGATTTTCAGGGCCGACGATGGTCAGGCCGATCTCTTCATTGCGGGCAAACTCGACCAGTCTTTCAATGTCATCGGAATCAATCGGGACACAGGTCGCGAGCGCCGCAATCCCGGCATTGCCGGGGGCGCAGAAAATCTGTTCGATTTTGTTGCTTTGGGAAAGTTTCCAGATCAGGGCATGTTCCCGCCCGCCACCGCCAACCACTAAAATTTTCATCTTTTTTTCCTGTCCGGGGGTTTAATCAGCTCTGTCTCGGTAAAAAACAGTATCATTTAGCAATTTAGTCTGTTGGTTGCCGGTTTTAAATTTTTTGCCGAAAACCTTAGTCCATGAAGGTTTGACAGACAGAGCCGGTATTAATGTTTAAAATGGCGATTGCCGGTAAAGATCATGGCCATACCATGTTCGTTGGCGGCGGCGATGACTTCGTTGTCGCGGTTTGAGCCGCCGGGCTGAATGATGGCCTTTACTCCAGCCTGGGCCGCGGTGTCAATCCCGTCGCGGAAAGGAAAAAAGGCATCCGACGCCAGAACCGAACCAATCGTAGGCGACAGAGCTTTCATGATCGCCAGCTTGACCGAATCCACCCGGCTCATCTGGCCGGCACCGACTCCGACCAGAACCTTGTCGACGGCCAGGACGATGGCGTTGGATTTAACATGTTTACAGACTTTCCAGGCAAACTTCAAACTTTCCAGTTCTTCGGCCGTGGCTTCGCGATTACTGACCGTCAGCCAGTTGTCGGAAGGTGTTTCTTTCAGATCCCGCTCCTGAAGCAGAAACCCGCCGATGACCTTTTTGATATCCAGACCGCCGGTTCGCGGCGCGGTCAGCAGCGGAGCCTCGAGCAGTCGCAGGGCTTCCTTGGCGGCGAGCAACTTACGCGCCGCCTGACTGAAACCCGGAGCGATGACGGTTTCGAGAAAGGTTTCGCATAACACCGCGGCGCTTTCCTCATCAACCTCGCGGTTGAGAGCGACGATGCCGCCAAAGGCGGAAACCGGATCGCAGGCCCGGGCCCGGCGCAGGATTTCGGCCAGGGGTTCATCGTCGGCGGAAGCCGCGCCGCAGGGGTTGTTGTGCTTGATGAAAACTGCGGTCGATGTGGTAAATTCCTTGACCAGTTCGAAGGCGGCATTGCTGTCTAGAAGGTTGTTAAAGGAAAGCTCTTTGCCCTGCAGCTGGCGGGCATTGCTGACGCAGGATTCGTCTATGTGCGGATCCTTGTAAAAAGCGGCCCGTTGGTTGGGGTTCTCGCCGTAGCGCAGATCCTGAGCCTTTTTCCCCTGCCAGGTAAAGCTTTCCGGCAGAAAACTGAGTTCCAGTGGGTGGGCGTCAGGGCGGGGGAAACAGCCTAGGTAATTGGCGATGCTGCCATCATAAAGCGCGGTCGTCTGAAACACCTTTTTTGCCAGGGTAAAATTGGTCTGAGAACTCACGGCTGCATTGTTAGCTTGCATTTCGGTAATGATCTGGGCATAATCGTCGGGATCGACGATGACGGTTACCGCCGTATAATTCTTGGCCGCCGAACGTAGCATCGTGGGCCCGCCGATATCAATATTCTCAATGGCGTCGGCAAATTTGCAATCAGGTTTGGCGACGGTCGCGGCAAACGGGTAGAGGTTGACGACCACCATGTCAATGGGTGCGATATTGTGTTCCGCCATTTTCGCGAGATGTTCGGGCAGGTCGCGACGTCCCAGAAGGCCACCATGAATTTTGGGGTGCAGGGTCTTAACCCGGCCATCAAGCATTTCCGGAAAACCAGTGTAATCCGAAACCTCGACAACTTCAAGTCCGTTGTCACGCAGGATCCTGGCGGTTCCTCCGGTGGAAAGGATGCGGACCCCGAGAGCGATCAGCTGTTGTGAGAATTCGACGATGCCTTGTTTGTCGGAGACACTTATCAGAGCCTGTTTGATGGTAGCCATGGATAAAAATTCCTTAAAGGGGCCTGAGTTGGAGGCGAAAAAAATCAAAAAGAACGACTGAAAAAAATACCGAACCGGGGCTGAAAAAGCAATAATTTTTTTTGCAGCTGACTTTTGCAGCTGGCTATGGAGGTGACTTATGCGTCAGGCTGAACTTTTCACAAAGTTGTCAGACCATCGGGTTCGTTGCGAACTCTGCGCACATCGTTGCATGTTGCAACCTGGGCAGAGCGGCATCTGCGGCGTGCGCTATAACGAAGGCGGCGTGCTTTACACCAGGGTCGCCGATTTGGTGGTTGCCTCCCATGTTGATCCGATCGAAAAAAAACCATTCTATCATATTTATCCCGGTTCTAAAAGTTATTCCGTCGCCGCCCCGGGCTGCAACTTCAGATGTCGACATTGTCAGAATTATGAGATTTCGCAGGTGTCGCAACTGAAAGGAGGCAGGCTCCCCGGTCGGCATCGGGCGGCGGCGGAACTGGTGCGGGAGGCGGTGGCCACGGGTTGTCGGTCGCTGGCCTATACCTATACCGAGCCGACGGTTTTTTTTGAAATGATGCTGGACGTGGCTCCTCTGGCGGCGGAAAAGGGTCTGCTTAATCTGATGGTCAGTAATGGTTACCTGAGCTCGGCGGCCAGACAGCGGCTCTATCCGCTGATTCAGGGCGCCAATATCGATCTCAAAGCCTGGTCGGATGGTTTCTATCGACGTATTTGTGGGGTTGCAAGCAAGCGTCCGGTGTTGGAGACGATCAGTGATTTTGTCGGCCACGGAATCTGGGTCGAGGTGACTACGCTGTTGATCCCTGGGTACAATGATCGAGAATCTGAGTTGCAGGAAATGTCCCGTTTCCTGGTCTCCCTGTCGCCTTCAATTCCCTGGCATGTCACCGGCTTTTTCCCCACCTATCGCTTGACCGGGGTGTCGGCTACCCCTCCGGAAACCATCTCCAGGGCCAGGGAAATCGGGCTGGCCTCGGGCCTGCGTTATGTTTTCGCCGGCAATCTTCCCGGTATCGGAGGAGAAGATACGGTCTGCCATCATTGTGGTGAGGTGTTGGTTGAACGCTATGGTTTCGCGGTGCTTCGTAATCAGATTTCCGGGGCCGCCTGTCCGGCCTGCGGGACGCCCGTCGCCGGTATCTTTTAGGCTCGCGCCGTTTATTTTCGCTTTGAAAGAACATATGGATGAACTGATGCGAGTACTTGTTTGCGGCCCGCAGGGATCGTTTGGGATGCGGGGCTTATCCCCGCATCAGGTTGTCATCGGCTTGTTTTTTTCCCTTTTCTGGGTTATTGATAAAGTCTATTATCTTTCGTAGAATTCTCAAGCGAGTTACAAACCCTTCTTCGCGGGGGGCCTGGTAAACTGAATTTTTATGACATTATCCTGTTTGCTCCTGACGGAGAGTAAAAAACTGTCTTCTGAACTGGCCCGGGTTCTGCCGGCCGGGGTTGACCTGATGGTCCTTCCGCATCCTGAAACCTTGCCGGCCGACAGTTGTCCGGCAATTATTCTGGTGGACTGTCGGGAAGAGGTCGGTTTCTCCTGGCAAGTTTTGCTCCCGTTTCTGAAGGAAAACTGGAACGGAAGCTGTCCGGTGATTGCGATCTGTCCTCGTGAAGCCCTGGGTATCGTTCGCCGGGCCCTGCAGAAAGGGGCTGATAACTATCTGTTTACGCCCTTGGACAAGTCTGAGACAAACCGGGTTATTGAACAGTGTCTGAGCGGGGCCCGGGCGACGGCTGCGTTTGATCGGGGGCTGCCCTCCGATGAAATTTTATTTACCGAAGGTTTCTGTCATCTGATTGGTGCTTCCGAGGCCATGAAGGAGGTTTACCGGCAACTGCTGAAGGTTTCCGCCGCCGAGAGCAATGTTTTGCTTCGGGGGGAAAGCGGTACCGGCAAGGAACTGGCCGCCCGAGCCCTGCATGATCTTGGTCGACGTTCGGGAAAGCCATTTGTTCCGGTTAATTGTGGGGCCATTCCCCGGGATCTTCTGGAATCGGAACTTTTCGGTTATGTCAAAGGCGCTTTTACCGGCGCCGTGGGGGACCGCATCGGACGGGTTGAAATGGCCGACGGAGGTACGGTTTTTCTTGATGAAATCGGAGATATGGAGCCTCTGCTTCAGGTCAAAATCCTGCGTTTATTGCAGGAACGGACGATTGAGCCGCTGGGCTGGCGCAAGGAGCCCAAAAAGGTTGATGTGCGGATTGTTTCCGCGACCAATCGTGACCTGGAAAAGGATATCGCCGATAAAAGGTTTCGCGAGGATCTTTTTTATCGACTCAATGTGGTTTCCATCACCCTGCCCCCCCTGCGGGAAAGAAGCGGTGATCTCGAAGGGTTGGCCGAGTTTTTTCTGCGCTCTTTCAATGCCGATTTTGATCCTCATGAACGGGTGGCGGGGATTACCCCGGAAGCCATGTGGCTGTTGAAGAGTTATAATTGGCCGGGCAATGTTCGGGAACTCGAAAATGTTATCGAACGGGCGGCGGTTATGAAACCCGGCTCCTGGATCATGCCCCTGGATCTGCCGGAAAAAATTTTTCGAGTGGAGGAGGAAGTCGTCGAAGCCGAAACCGGGCCGGTTCCGGCAGCTATGGTCACTTTGCCGGCCGGTGGTCTCTCTTTGAAATCTGAAGTGTCCCGTTTGGAAAAGGAATTGATCGCCGAGGCTTTAAAGCGCAGTCATGGAGTCAAGGAACAGGCCGCGCGGCTGTTGCAGATAAACCGTACGACCCTGATTGAAAAGATTCGTCGCAATCAGCTTGAGGAGGAATTAAGTTGAGGCGGGGATGGAGATTCGGCTCAGTCCGGTGCAAGGTGGGGCGAATGGTTGGTTGTTGGCTGGCCGCCTGTCTTTGTCTGGTTTTCATGGGCCAGCCAAAAAATGCGGCGGCGATTGAGCGAAATCGAAAAAACCTGCTTAAAGTACAGCTTAAAAGCGAGAAGGAGCATGGTAAAATCCGGGTTGTCATGCGTCTTAACCAGGGAGGTTATTATGAAATCGCCGAAGACCGTGAAAAACAAAGGTTACTGATCAAGCTGTATGAATTTCATAATTTTGGGGCCGAGCCTCTTAACGTAGTTGAAGATCCTTTGCTTCTGGGGGTGGATATTACGGACCGGAACCACTATCTCGAAGTTGCATTACGCCTGAAAACCAATAGCTATGCCTATAACGCTTCCCTGTTTGAAACTCCGGCCATGTGCGTGATTGATCTTCGGGTTCTGGAACCGGGGACGGAATTGTCTGTCGCGGCCGCGCCGTTGTCGGGCCAAGCTGAAACGCTTGCAGCTGGCGATACGGTTTCCGGGGAAAAAGCCGCGGCTTCGCCGCCGGGAAAAGTGGCTGCGGCAGCGAGTTCGCCGCTGACCGCCTTGAAAACCGAGGGGGCCGAGTCGTTGTGGCCTGGAGAAAAAGAGGTTGTTAGTCGGATTGCCGCGCTGGAAAATCCTGTCGCGGACCTGCCGATGGACTCGGGAAAGGTTTTGCTGCCTGAGACCGAAGCCGCTCCGGTAGGCAAGGATGGCGGGCCGCTTCTGGAAATGCTGCCGTTAGCGGGATCGAAAATCAAAACTGAACCCATGATTTCCACTGAGGTGCCGCCGCCTCTAACGCAACCGGCTTCAGGAACAATTGCGGACCCGTCGGCGCCGTTGTCGAGGCCGGCTCTGGTGGTTCCGACAGCGCCTTTTGTACAGGAAGCAGAGCCCGGCAAGCGGGCCCTTGCCGAGGCCGAAGCGCCCGGTGTCGGCGAAGCTGAGTCCCGGGACGAGGCTTTGCTTTCCGGAGGAGACGAGAAACCGATCTTCGGCGCGGACGCGACCGGGCTTGTGGCGCCGGAGAACCTGATGTTGCCGGGCCAGGATCTTTTTGCTCAGGGGTTGAAAGCCTATGCTGAAGAAGACTACGCGGCGGCGGTTGATTTCTTTTCTAAAATAGATGAGCTTTTTCCTGATTCTCCTCTGCTGCCGGAGGCGCGTTTTCGTGCTTATGATGCTCGAGCCCAGATGGTGCTGAAAGAGGATGACGGTCGGGAAAAACTGATTGCGGTGATTGATGATTTCCTTGCCGCGGCCCGCGCCCATGCCGATCATCAGGAAGCCCCCTGGGCCTTTCTGCAGGTCGCGAGGCTTTACGAGAAGATGGAGTTCTATGATGAAGGGGCCGGTCTTTATCGAGCGCTCCTGCTGCGCTATCCGGGCAGTCCTTTTGCCGAAGCGGCGAATTTTGCCCTGGCCAGGCTTAATTTTTTTCTCAAGCGTTACGACGACGCCCTGAATGATTTCTCCACGCTGCTGGAAAGGCAGCCTGAGGGGGGCTTTGCGGTTTACTCTCATTACTATAGGGCCAATACCCTGGTTTATCTGGGCCGGCCCCGTCAGGCGCTGGAGGACTATCGGGTCGGGATTGAGAAAAACCCGGTTTTTTTGCAAAACGACGCGCTGTCCCTCTATCTGCTGGGTACCGCCTACCATGGTCTGGGACGCTTCCCTGAAGCGAAAGAATATTTTTTCAGAATGCGCAGTCTTTTTCCGGGGGATATTCATACGCCGCTGGCCCTGGCCAAGATCGGCGAAATCCTGTTGCTCGAGGGAAAACCGGCGGAAGCCATGTCGATGTTCATGACGACGGTCAAGGAGTACCCTGAAAGTGAGGGCGATATTGTTTCCCGCCTGAAGATGGCGATTCTGGGCCAGGATGAGCCGGTGCGGGAGCGGCTGCTGCGTGATCATGCAGAATACACTTCCTTTATGGATTGTGAGAAGGCCTATCTTTATCTGCTGGAAAAGCATCCTGAGAGCCCTTACACAGCTATCGCCAGGCTGGATCTCGGTCAGCTGTATCTTGGTCGTCAGGAGTACCGGAAAGCCCGTCTGGTTTTGGATGAAATGCTTTCCCGGCAACTTGAGCCGGGTTTGCGCGAAGCGGCCTTCACGACCCTGCGGGAGACTCTCTTCGCGGAAATCAGGGCGCTGCACGAGGACCGGAAAAATTCTGAAATTGTGGCTTTGCAGATTCGTTACGGGGAAGATTTTCTTTCGCGTCCGACCTCGGTCTATCCCCTTCTCTGGGTGGGCGAGGCGTTGCACGAAGAGGGTTGTGAGGCGGCGGCGCTCAAAGTTTATCAAGAGGTTGACAAGCTCAAACCCGACTACGAGCAGAGTCTTAAGATAAAGTGGGGGCTTGCCGATCTTCTCTGCCGGCAGAAAAGTTTCGGCGCGGCTGAGACTCTCATGGGCGGGTTGGAGATTGATCGGATGCCGCCTTTTTGGCGGGCCCGAATGTTGCTGCTGCGCTCCCGGTTGCAGAGTGAGAAAGGGCAGTTACCTGAGGCCCTGGCGACGCTGGGCGAGGTGCGGAGGTTGCTGCCGCAGAGTGCGGTGAAGGAGAGGGTCGCGGCGGCGGAACTGGAAGCCGAGCTCTGGCTGCGCCGTGAAGAAAAAACGGCCTCCCGGGAAAGTCTGAGCCAGGCCGTGAAGACCGCTTTTCTCTTTCCCGGGGAGATTCCTGCAGCTCGGCGCTTGCTTCTGGGATATCGTCTGGCGCGGGTTTTGTTTGAAGAGCGCGATTATGAGGGGGCCGTTTCCTGGTTTGCCAAACTGGCGTTGCTGGCTGCACCGGAAGAAGCGGCGGAGCTGCTTTACTGGCAGTTGCTCTGTCAGGTGGCTCTGGGGCGGGAGCCGGAGGTCGATACCCTGCTGCGGCGTCTTCAGCAGGGTTTTCAAGCAAGTTCCTGGACCGCGGCGGCACGGGTAGCGGTGGATGATTTCAGATGGCGTCAGGAGAATTCGTCATTAAAGTAGTGCTCTGGGATGGTGATGTAAATTTCACGGCGGCTTTGGGCCGGGCTTTGTCCCGGAGCGGAGTGCGGTTGACGGTTTCGGAGGTGCCGGAAGATGTTGACGGTTATTTTGCCGAAGCAGGTCTGCCGTTACTTCTGGCGGGAGAACTGGATTGTCCGTTCCAGAACGGAAATTTATTACTCTATCTGCGGCGTAATTATCCCGATTTGCCGGTGCTGGCGATTGTCGGCCGTCCCTCGATTGACGGCGCGGTCAGCTCCATTCGGGCCGGGGCGCTTGATTATCTTCTGAAAAACAGTTTCACGATTGACGAACTGGCTGACAGGATTGCCGAAATCGTCGCCGCTCGAATTCGAATCAGTGACCGACAGGGCAGTGGGGAACTGCTTTCCCGTGATCCGGGTATGATCCGCATGCTGCGGCTCGCGCAAAAGGCGGCGGCCAGTCGGGCCACGGTTCTGATTCAGGGGGAAAGTGGCACCGGCAAGGAGCTGCTGGCGCGTTTTATTCATCGCCAAAGTTCTCGGGCCCAGAAGACGATGGTGGCGATCAACTGCGCGGCCCTGCCCGAGAATCTTTTGGAAAGTGAACTTTTCGGTTTTGAGAAGGGTGCTTTCACCGGAGCCACCCAGCGGAGAATCGGGAAGTTTGAACAGGCGGACGGCAGCACCTTGTTGCTGGATGAGCTCGGGGAAATGGCTTTGCCCTTGCAGAGCAAGCTGTTGCGCGTGATTCAGGAAGGAGAGGTTGATCGTCTTGGCGGGCGGCAACCGGTGCCGGTGGATGTGCGAATTATCGCTACTACCAACCGGGATTTGCAGCAGGAGGTGGAGGCGGGTAACTTTCGCCAGGATCTCTTTTTTCGTCTCAATGTTATTCCCCTGACCATTCCTCCTTTACGGGAGCGACCACAGGATGTGGAGTTGTTGCTGGATAATTTCATTGCCTCCTACTCTCGCCTTAATCAGCGTGATTATCATGGGGTTTCAGAAGCGGCGCGACGTTTTCTTCTGTCCTATGACTATCCCGGAAATGTTCGGGAACTGGAGAATATGGTGGAGCGGGCCGTGGTTCTGGGTGATGGACCCCGGCTTGAACTGGCTGACTTTTTCATGGATTCCGAGCATCTGCCGGAGGTCGATCGGCTTCCGCCGCTGCCGGAAAAGCATTGTGCTTCCGAGAGTCCGGAACCGAAAATTGAATCCGAAAGCCTTGATTCTGGGTGCCCTTCAGTGGTCGGCACGACCCTGGCCGAGGTCGAACGCTACATGATCTTTAAAACCCTGCGTGAAGTTGATGACAATCGTACCCATGCTGCGGCCCGGCTGGGCATCAGTATTCGAACCCTGAGGAATAAACTCAAGGAATACCGTGATCAGGAGGTTGCCTGAAAACCCAGGAAAAACCAAGGTGAATGACGGATGGCCTGCGGGAGCGCTGAAAGTTTAGTTCCTTTTCGGTTTGAAAAAACCGGAAGCTGAATGGCAGCGCTGGGGTTGCGGGCTTGCTCCCGCAGTAGTTGGTAGTGCTGACCTACTTGGCTGCACTCCGCAGCGGTTGCAAAAAAAAGGTTCACGGAGTAAGTGGACTGGCGGTGATGGTGGCTGCGGGTGGCAGGGCCGGTTTTTACTTCGTTCGCGAGGGAAGGATTGTGGAAGACGCTGATGGCAAGCATTATTGTCCTGTGTAAACAGAAGCCTCTGGCCTCATTTCTCAAGGCGGAACTCTCTCTCTACGGGGTCGGGGCTATAGCACTGGCCGAGGTCGAAAAGCTTTCGGCACTGGTTTCAGAACCTGGGGTAAGAGCCGTAATCCTTGTGCCGGAGTCGGAAAATGATCCGCTCGAAAGCCACCCGTTACGGAAGTTCCTGCAGGAAGTGAATGACGATCTGGCGGTGGTCGGGATCTTGCCTCCGGATGCGGCGGAAGATGTTTTCCCTTGTCGGTTGCCGGATGACAATCTCCTGCGGCTTCCTTTCAGCGGGGCCGAGTTGCGTCTTTTTTTGCAGCGGATAACGGGAATCCGCTTCGCCGCCAAGGAAATTTATCAGGAAAAGGAAACGATGATGGCTAAGTCTGGAGATGCTTCGGTGAAGATTTTGGAACTGACGGAAATTGTTGATGAAGGCCTGCCTCTGGATGAGCTTCCCGACATGTCTGAAGCTGAAACACCGGTTTCTCCCGCCCCCCTGGCAGGCGGTGGGGAGGGGCGGGAGGAAGAGTCTGTCGGGGGCCAGGATGTGGCGGCTTCAGATCTGGATGAGGATTTCAGCGCGATGGAGCTGTTCGATTCCTTGGCGGAAGATGATCTCATTGCCATTGCCGCCGAGAGGGATTTCGATGACAAGCGTCAGGTTAAGGCCGAGGCTTCGGGGAAATTACAGCCGGTGACGGAGGCTGATTTCGACACGCTGCTTCCAGCCGAGGAGTTCGCTGATCTTGAGCTGGAAGCAGAGCCGGAAGCGGAAGACCTGACCCTGCGGGAGTTGAAAAATGCTGGCCTCACCCTGGAGGTTGACGCTTCGAATGAAACATCCTCGGCTTCGGAAAACCGGGCTGAAGGGGATGGGCGGACGGTTGGCCTGTCTGTTGAAGATGAACTTATGGATCTGGATGATTTGCTGAAGGAACTCGAAACCGAACCCGCGCCGCGGACCCGGCAAATCAAGACAACAGCGGTTACGGGGAGCGCGACCACAAACGGCGTGGAAGCTGATTTCTCGGCAATCCCTTCTATGGCGCCAGGGTCCGAAGCTGCTGCCTGTGAGGCCGCGGGCGCTACGGCAAACGCCCCGCAAACAACGGTTGCGGAAGTTGCAGCTGAAACCCCTGATAAAGAAGCGGTGACTCGCGCAGCGTTCGATCCGGAAAAACTTGTCAGTGAAGAACGCGACGCGGAAACGGATTTCATGGTCAGCGCGGTGGCGGTCGAGGACGGTAGCTCTGAGGAAGAAAACCGTTCGGAACCTGATCTTCTGGATAACGGACTCATGCAAGCTGACGCGGCGTTTGATGTTGAGGTTCAGGACGAGGTTGCGGAAGCATCGGCGGTGGCGGTTGAGGACGAGGGCCTTGCGGAGCCGCTGACCTCTTTGTCGGCCGAGGAGCAAGTTGGGACAATGGCCGCATCCGGAGAACCCGCGGCCGCCGCTGAAAGCCCCGAGGATTATTTGTGGGGGGATGATCTTGCGGAGAATCGAAAGGTCGATATGTTTAAGCGCCGGCCGCTTTCTCCTGAACCGGAAGTCTGGCCGGAGCCGGTTAATGATGATTTCTCTCGGCAGATAGAAAGTCTGACCCGAGAGTGGAGCAAACAGCTTCTGAAAACCACCTATTCAAGCATGGACAAGATGATCAAGGCGATTGGTGATCTGGCCCCTACTATTGTCGATCAGGTGGCTCGAGAAGTGATTCCGCCGCTGGCGGAAAAGGTTATCAAGGCTGAAATCGCCCGGCTGGAGAAAAAGCTTGAGAATGAGGCAGATGAAGAAGAAAGCCCAGCCGGGCAGTAACTTATTTTTTTCCTTCAGGGCGAAAGCCCGCGAGGCTTAGACTTTCAGAAGCGTAGTCTTTCAACTGTCGTAACTATTCATCGCGGGCCTCGCGGACTGGACCACGAAAAAACGTATTCGTCTGATTAAACCCAGCGGAGCGGCGAATAGTTGTAACTTAAAAAGATCTGACAAGGAAACCAGGTATGCCCGAAAGTTCCGACCCCCAAGTCAAAACCCTTGAAAAGAATTACGATCCTCAGCAGATTGAGGGTAAATGGTACGCCTTCTGGGAAGAAAACGGCTGTTTCGAAGCCGATCCCGAGGCCTTTGGCCAGCCTTTCTCAATGGTCATCCCGCCGCCCAATGTTACCGGCTCCCTGCATATGGGCCATGCGTTGAACAACCTTCTGCAGGATATCCTGGCCCGCTATCACCGTCAGCAGGGGCGCAATGTGCTGTGGATGCCGGGCACCGATCATGCCGGCATCGCGACTCAGAACGTGGTGGAAAGACAGCTGGCCGCCGAAGGTCTGGACCGCCATGCCATCGGTCGGGAAAAATTTATTGAGCGGGTCTGGCAATGGCGCCGTGAATCCGGCGGTACGATTATCAATCAGCTCAAGCGGCTCGGTTCTTCCTGCGACTGGCGGCGGGAGCGTTTCACCATGGATGAAGGGCTTTCGCGGGCGGTGCGTGAGGTTTTTGTCTCATTGTATGAGGAGGGGCTGATCTATCAGGGAGACTATATTATCAACTGGTGCCCCCGCTGTCATACCGCGCTTTCCGATTTGGAGGTTGAATTCGAGGAGCATAATGAAGGGCGGCTCTGGGATCTTGAGTATCCATTAGCTGACGGCAGTGGTTCGATTATCGTTTCCACCACCCGGCCGGAAACCATGCTCGGGGATACGGCGGTCGCCGTCAACGGCGCGGATGAACGTTATCGGGAGATGATCGGCAAGGAAGTGGTGCTGCCTCTGCTGGGGCGGAGGATTCCGATTATCGCCGATGATTATGTCGATCGTGAGTTTGGTTCCGGAGCGGTCAAAATCACCCCGGCCCATGACGCCAATGATTTTGAGGTGGGTTTGCGTCACGGCCTGGAAATGATCAAGGTCATGGATGAAAAAGGGGTTATGAACGAGAATGCCGGGCCTTATGCCGGCTTGACCCGTGAGGCTTGTCGCCTGCGGGTGGTGGCCGATCTCGAAAAACAGGGCCGGCTGTCCGCAATCAAGGACTATCAGCATAATGTCGGCCATTGTTATCGGTGCCGGACGATTATCGAGCCCTATCTTTCCAATCAGTGGTTTGTCAAAATCAAACCGCTGGCCGAACGGGCGGTGGCCGCGGTCCAGGATGGGAAAACCCGGATAATTCCGAAAAACTGGGAGAAAACCTATTTCAACTGGATGGAAAATATCCGCGACTGGTGCATTTCCCGGCAGATCTGGTGGGGGCATCGGATTCCGGCCTGGTACTGTGATGCCTGCGGCAAGATGATCGTCGCCCGTCAGGATCCGACCTCCTGTCCCGACTGCGGCGGGCCTCTGCGTCAGGAAACCGATGTTCTGGATACTTGGTTTTCCTCGGGGCTCTGGCCTTTTTCGACCATGGGCTGGCCGGAGCAGACCGCGACTTTAAGAACCTATTATCCGACCGCGGTGCTGGTCACCGGGTTTGATATTCTTTTCTTCTGGGTCGCTCGTATGATGATGATGGGCCTCAAATTCATGGATGAAGTTCCTTTCCGGGACGTTTATATCCATGCCCTGGTGCGCGACGAACATGGCCAGAAGATGAGTAAATCACGCGGCAATGTGATTGATCCGTTGATTATCATCGATCAGTACGGCGCCGACGCCCTGCGTTTCACGTTGGCCGCCTTCGCCGCGCAAGGGCGTGATGTCAGCCTTTCCGAAGCCCGGATCAGCGGCTATCGCAACTTTGTCAACAAACTCTGGAACGCGGCCCGTTTTACCCTGATGAATCTCGAGGACTTTCAGCCGTCGGCCGATGATCGGCCCTCGGAAGGGATGAGCCTGGCCAACCGCTGGCTCAGTCATCGTCTGAATCAGACGATTGGCGAGGTTGGCGCGGCTTTTGACGAATATCGCTTTAACGATGCCGCGCAGGTTCTGTATCAGTTTATCTGGCATGAGTTCTGTGATTGGTATCTGGAACTGGTGAAGCCGGATCTGTTTCAAAGTCAGGATCAGAGGCGGCGGTGGTTGGCGCAAACCGTGCTCCATCGCAGTCTGGAGCAGATCGTCCGGCTGTTGCATCCGATCATGCCCTTTGTCTGCGAAGAGATCTGGCAGGCTCTGCCCCGGCTTGCGGGGGCACCGCTCAGTCTGATGCAAACGAGCTTTCCCCGGGTCGATTCGGGTCTGGCTGATTCAGCCGCCGCTCTGGAAAT
>DSCM01000088.1 GCA_011049115.1 Pseudomonadota bacterium | reverse complement strand
TTTTCCTCCTTTGCTCCTGCAAAGGGGCTTTCCCGGAGGAGAAGCCTATTTTATTTTTCGCCGGATCGGTAGAACCTATCCGGGTCCACCACCAGAGGTGGTGGGTTTATGAACAACTAAAATTTGAGCCGGGACAAATCGCATCATGATCTCTTGCTGATATCCCAGGCCTGGAAAGCATGCGATCAATGCCGGGTCCTGAACCATACAAAGCGGAAACCTCTGATAATGAAGATTGCATGGCCAGAACAAAGATAATTGCAACCCTGGGACCGGCGACAGCCGATAAAGCCCTTATCGAAAGATTGATCCTGTTGGGGGTGAATGTTTTTCGCCTCAATTTCAGCCACGGTGATCATGCGTTTCATGACCGGCTTATCAGAGATGCGCGCAGCGCCGCGGAAAAGCTGAACAGGCCGATTGCCCTGCTTCAGGACATTTCCGGGCCCAAAATCCGGGTGGGGCCGATGGAGCCTGTTCAATTGGTGGAAGGCGATTTTCTCCATGTCCGGAGAAGTGAATGCGCCGATGGATCATCTCATTGCATTGCCATCAATTATCCAAAAATACTCGACAGTGTATCCATCGGTGATCAGATCTATTTTGCCGACGGCACTATCCGCTCAACCGTGGAAGGTATTGATGCCGACAAGGTTACCGTGAAGATTCTGACCGGCGGGAAACTTACCACGGGAAAGGGGGTTAATCTGCCTGTCGGCCAGGTCAATCTGTCGGCGATTACCGAAAAAGACCAGGCGGATATTCGATTCGGCATTGCCCGGAACCTGGACCTGATGGCGCTTTCTTTTGTTCAGTCCGCCGATGACATTCGACAGGCCAAGGAACTTGTACGAAAGGAAGGAGGGGACACCCCGGTTTTCGCCAAGATTGAGAAAGGCTCGGCCCTGGAAAATATTGAAGAGATCATTCGTGAAGCAGACGGTCTGATGATCGCCAGGGGAGACCTGGGTGTTGAAATGGGCCCCTACATCATACCTGTGATACAGAAGCGGATTATTGCCAAAGCCCGGCAAAAGGGACTGCCGGTGATCATCGCGACCCAGATGCTGATCTCAATGGTGTCTTCGCCCTATCCCACAAGAGCGGAGGTTTCCGATATTGCCAATGCGGTTCTGGACGGCGCGGATGCGGTCATGCTTTCCGATGAAACTACCGTCGGCGATTATCCCGAAAAGGCGGTACAGGTTCTTGTCGAAACGATAAATGAAACAGAGGCGGATTATCCCTGGCATCGCGAATTTGTTGAAATGAAGGACAGCCGGAAGGCCATGGCGGCCGCGGCGGTTACCCTTTCCCAGCGCATGGAAGTCTCGGCCATAGTCACATTTACCGAAACAGGCCTGACCGCATTGATGGTTGCCCGCCAGCGCCCTGCGGTGCGAATCATCGGCGTCACCAGCAATGAAAAAACCTACAGGCGCCTGACCGCTGTCTGGGGAGTTGAACCTCTGCTGGTCGAACAAAATTACCAGGACAGCGACAAGGCGATTCTGAATTTTTACAAAAGAGCGGTCAAGCAGAAGAAGATCAATCCGGAGGAGCCGTTCATCGTCACCGTAGGCCGGCACTCAACCAGGACCGGAACAACCAATGTTGTCCAGCTTGTCGACAAGCAGAGTATAAAAGAGCTGCAGGATCTTGCCTACAAGCCAAGAAGATGATCTCTCTGACCCTTAATCATTGAAGGAAGTTCTTATGAAAAAGTCACTCGGGGCGAAAACCCTGATCGTACCCACGCCGGTCTGGTGCGTCGGGTCATACGATACCAGCGGCGCCGCCAATGTCATGACAATTGCCTGGGGAGGGATATGCTGCTCGAAACCGCCCTGCGTGACCATTTCCCTGCGCGAGGCCACATACACCTATGGCAGCATAATGGAGAGACAGGCCTATACAATCAGCGTTCCATCAGAACAATATGTCCGTGAGGCTGATTTTTTCGGCCTGGTATCCGGGCGCAGCGTTGATAAATTCGCGCAAACCGGGCTCACACCGGTCCGGTCCGAACTGGTTGATGCGCCATATGTCGGAGAGTTCCCGCTGATTCTGGAATGCAAGGTGATTCATCACTACAAAATCGGCCTGCACGCCCAGTTTGTCGGCGAGATAGTGGACTGCAAAATAGATGAAAGCCTGGCTGACGGTGATGGCGGGCAGGATATCGAAAAGATCCGTCCCCTTGTCTTCAGCCCCGGCAGCCAGAAATATCACGGAATTGGGGAATTCATCGGCAAGGCATTCAAGGTCGGCAGAAAATTGCGTAAGGAGGAGGAATAGTCAAGGTCCCCATGGAAAGTGGTCAGGTGAGCCGGGTCATGAAAATCGAGAATTGATAAGCGAGGACGGTTGATGCAGATCTGGGTTGATGGCGATGCGTGCCCGAACTCGATCAAGGAGATCCTTTATCGGGCGGCGGAAAGGGTCAAGGTTCCGCTGGTCCTGGTTGCCAATTCAATTCTCCGTCCTCCGCCTTCGAAATTTATCAGGACCATCCGGGTCGCGGCCGGGCCTGATGTTGCCGATGACGAGATCGCCCGCCGCTGTGAAAAAGGAGACCTGGTGATTACCGCCGACATCCCCCTTGCCGCCAATGTGATTGCCAAAGGCGCTTTTGCCCATAATCCCCGGGGAGAACTCTATACGGAAGAAACCATCAGGGAGCGGCTGTCGATGCGGAACTTTATGGAGGACCTGCGAAGCAGCGGCATCGACACGGGCGGACCCGCAGCCCTGAACCGGAAAGACCGGCAGACCTTTGCCAATAATCTGGATCGTTTCCTGATCCGATGGCTCAATTATGGCCTTTAGCCGTGTAATACTGCCCGTGTACATGGGTTGCCGCAGTAACCGGAAATCCAGTCAGGTCTAAAAATTTTTTTCCGCATGTAATGCCCAGGGGCACCCATTCAAACTGGAATTCCTCCCGCAGGCAGGCGGTCCCTTTCTCATCGGCGATAACGTCCCGTCAGGCCGGATTTGTTCCTGTTCTCCCGGACCGGTGACGCACCGCCCTGATCCCGCGACCTCGACATACGAACCTTCCCGATTATTTCCTGAATAAATTCAGAGCGTTGGCGCGCTCAAGCTGAGCTTCGCCCATTGGCATATTTATTGCTGATTACAGCTTGCGACGCTGGTTGCACATTTGCTGAACAGAAAAAACGATGATTCGCGACCAAATCGGATGAGCAGTGGACTCCTGATGCGGCCGCAAAAGGGAAGGAATTTCATGAAGGAGGCATGCAATGACACAAACAATACCGGAAGGATATCGGAGTGTTACGCCGATGGTCATGTTCAGGGATGCACGGAAGGCCATCGAATTCTATCAACAGGCTTTTGGCGCCGTCGAGCGGTTCGTCCTGCCGGGTCCCGACGGCAAAGGGGTGATGCACGCCGAGCTTCTGATCGGCGACTCGATCATTATGCTGGGGGAAGAACACCCGGACGAACCCTGCAAGAGCGCGGAAACAATGCAGGGATCTCCGGTGAGCTTCTACCTTTACCTTTTCTTCTACAGTTGGCGGCCATTTTTGGTCGATCTTGCCTTGTAACCTGTTGATTTTACGTGATCGAGTTTTTTTTGAGCTCAAAAGCGTGGTGCCAACGATTTTCTTCTTTTTCCTTGA
>DSCM01000087.1 GCA_011049115.1 Pseudomonadota bacterium | reverse complement strand
GTCGCTTTGCCCTGACAAGATCAACAGGGCCTGTTCGGAGAACCGTGACAAGGAACGGATCAGCGTCTCCACCCGGTTTTTATCCTGTAGCTGGTCCAGGCGGCCAATGGTCGCGATGACCCCATTGCTTGACTTTGCCCTGCTCTTTGCGGTTTTCAACGATTTGGAGATATTCGTACTTGCCGGATTTTTTGACTCGAGCGAACATGGGGAACCTCTTTTGTTAAAGACACCCCACTTTTAGCGATTATTTTCATATTAGTCAAGATGTAGATTTTATTCTATGGCACTACCTTTTTGGTTTCTTGCCAACCCGGCATCGCTGAAAGCTAAGTATAGCAACAAATTTATTTTCTAACGCCGTTTCAACTGTCAAAGATCAGTAAAGCAGTTGCCGGTATCATTGTTCTGATTATTTCCATTTGTGACCCGCAGCATTGACAAATGATTTTGGCTCTGGGCCTCAGTCTCTTTGATATTTTGACCGGGTTGAATCGCAGAATCAGTTGCAATAGTTTGATGGCTTTCTTGCTGCATGGATGCAAAAATCCGTAGCAACGCGCTTTGCGAAATCCATTGGGAAGCACATGTTGTATCAGTAGCCAGAGAAAATGTTCACCGGTAACTTGTAAAAGTCAAGTACCTACCAGACAGTTGAGCCTCTCGGGTAAAAGGTGATTTAAGCAGCTGATGCCGCGGCTGAAGGTAACGCCGACGAATATCTTTTTCCCCGGCCAGTTTTTTCGGGGTGGTAGATGAGGCGCAAACAGCCCCTTGGCGAGGACTCGCCAAGGGGCTGTTGTGGTCATGGTGGTGCCCCCAGCGCGACTCGAACACGCGGCCTGCGGATTAGGAATCCGTCGCTCTATCCACCTGAGCTATGGGGGCTGTTGAAGCCAGCTTTTAATTGATTCGCCGACCGATGTCAAGTCGGGGTTTTGACTTTATTCTGTTTGCGTGGTTGGTGTGTCCCCCCTGAAATCCGAAATTCTCAGGGGGACACACGGTTGTCGCGGACTAAGTTTGTTTTGCACCTCACAGTTCATTTTCGGTCTGAAAGAAAAGAACATGGACTGTGAGGTACGGATTCGCGGGCCGAATGGCACCGCTTGGGTTGCGGGGCTCGCTCTCGATTAAAAACGATAGGTCAGTGAAGTGTTGACGATAAACAGCTTGCCGTCGTAGTCGTCTCCGAGGTAGGCCGTATCGTCATCAGCCCAGCGATACAGACCATTGATGCTCACGGCCAGCGCGTCGTTGATACTGTATTTGGCTCCCAGGGCCAGGTCCAGGGTGTTGTAATCCAGTTTCGAGTAATCGTCGGAACCGCTGTAATCAAGATAGCTCATCATGATGGTCTGGGTGTAGGGCACTGTCTGGGTCTCGCCGTAGATCGCGACATCGACGAAATTCTGATAATAGATGTTGTTACCGAAGGCCGGGACGTCGGCTTCGGCCCGGGTTCGGGTTGCCGTTAAGTCGGCGGTCAGTGTCAGTTTATCCGTCGGTTGATAGGTAGAGGTCAGATACAGCACCTGTGCCTTGCTGTCGTAATCAACATCGTCGTAAACCGAAGCGATTTGTTCACCCATGCTTTCGGAGAAGCAGCCGACAAAAACCGCGGTCGCATAGCGGCTGCGGGTGGTGGCCAGCTGATAATTGTAGCCCAGGCTGAAACTGAGATTTTTCATCGGCATCAGAAAGATACTGCCGTCAAGATTCCAGGCATTGCGCCGCCAGTTATTGTCGGCCTCGTTGTTGTCTTTGTAACTGTACTGCCCGTTCAGGTTGAAGGAAATGCCGTCGACCGGGTTCCAGGTTCCACCCGCTTTAAACAGGTGATGATTTTCCGGTACATTGCTGCCCGATTTGGTTCAGTAGCCGCTGCGCAGAATCTGATAGAAAGCGGTATTGGTCTCCATCGTGTCCGGATTCTCGATCAGAATCCCGTTCTGCAACAGGGTCCAGCCGTTTTCGTAATAATCATTGAATCCCAGACCGTTGGCGTAGCTGAAAGGCTTGTCGGCGTGTTCGTATTCATATTTCAGGCGCAGGTTGAGACTGGATAGGGGCCTGGCTGACAGACTCAGCTTGAGAGTGTCGTAAATGGTCTTTTCGTCCGCAAGAAATTTTTCATCCAGCAGCAGGGAATTGTCATATTCCTTGAAACTGTCTTCATCGCGATCGACGATTTTGTGGGTGTAGGCTCCGGTCAGTGTGTAGCCGCTGCGGAAAAAATACGAGGCGTTAAACCCGGCTTCTAAAACATCGCGGCTCAGACTGGAGGGCCGGTTGTAATTGAAATAGCTTACCGGCACGGTGCCCAGGCCATTGGCCGTGAAGGTGATGGCGGCGTTGTTGCTGAGTGAGGTCAGATCGACGTAGAGGTCGTCGCTGTCAATCGAATACTGTTTGGCATGGGCTTGCAGATGCAGACCGTTGATGCTGCGGTTTGTAACGCTGAAATACAGGGTATCGCCCTGGTAATCGAGATTGTTGTAGTTGTTTTCCGTTTTGGCGCGGACATAACTTCCATAGATGGTTGTATCGACAGGGCTGTCATAGCGAACCTTAACGGTATCCATCTTTTTCTTGATGTCAGCGGTGACCCCGATTTGTTGCCGGTCGTTTTCGAACAATTCCCGCGACATAAAGGTTGAGGTGCTCGAACCTTTGACGACCGTATCATACCAGTAGGTGTTGTCGATTAGGCCTTGATGGGAGTAATCGTTGCTGTGACTGTTAAAATCTCTTTCCGTGTGGAAATAGCTGGCGGTTAAACCGGATTTCTTGAAGGTCGCTCCCAAACTCAGATCCTCGGTGGTCTGATCGACCCGTTGGCCGACGCCGATGGTATGGCAGGGAGTGCACTGGCCGGTCATCAGCGTACTTTGTTTCCAACCTCTTTTTTCTTCATGGCTGTACCTTATCTCCGGGGTCAGATAGGGGAAGAATGGCAGCTGAACTTTGAGGTCGGCCCTGCTCTGCCGCCGTTCGATCATATAGTCGCGGCCCTGATCAAGATCATTGAAAATTGCCGTCTGCATTCCTTCCAGCGCAATGACGCCGGCTTCAGTCATAACCGGCACCGGATTGGCGGCGATGACGCCGTCATAGAAATCGTAATCGGTGTCCGCGGGAGAATCCTTGACGCCGTCCCCGTTGGTGTCGATCCAGTGCTCGATGCTCTGGGGAAAGGCGTTGGTTGCGGTGGCCATGGCGTGGGGCTGATCTTCAAACATCGAATCATGCCGCAGTCGGTGGATGAATTCCTGATAGCTGAAACTCCCGCAGATCATGCGTTTGATGTCGATTTCGGCCCCGGCCTCCATGTCTGAATCATCGGTGTAACGACCCTTGAGCTCGATCCCGATATCATTCTTGCGAACGCCTATTTCCAGGGCGCCTCCCGCTGAAGGGGATACCGACTCGTATTCGGCGGTTTTGTTGAGACTGTCGTCAACACTGCTGCCATGGTAGTTGATCTCGATTTTGCCTTCGGCTTTGTCTTCAGCCGCCGCGAGGCTGCTCCAGCCGATAATGGCGGCCAACAGCAGAAAAAAAAGTTTTTTATTACTCATGGTTGTCTCCTTTTCAGATTAACGGGTCAACCGGCTGCCGCCGCCCGGAGTGTAAAGTGATGGCAGATCGGATCCATGTACCTTGGGGTGGCACTGGCTGCAGCGGGTCATCATTCCCCTCTGCATGGCGCGGTTGTCCGGCATCCCGGTTCCCTGCTTGGCGTTGAGAATGGTCTGGGCTCCGGGAATGCCGTCGTCGGCGTATTTTTGGAGCGCCTCGGTGTTGGGTCGGAAATTGGTGTGAAAGTGAAGTTCGTGACACTGTAGACAGAGAAACGGCTCATTTTGCTTGAGCAGGTTGTCGGCGGTGGTGCCGTGCGGGCTGTGGCAGATAGTGCAATCTTCGGTGACCGGAGCGTGTTCAAAGGCAAAGGGCCCTGACTGTTCCATGTGACAACGCAGGCAGAGTTCGTTTTTCCATTCATCGGTTCGCAGCAACGGCCGGGTTTGGCTGCCGTGGGGATTGTGGCAGTCGTTGCAGTTCATCTTGCCTTCTTTGACCGGATGGTGATTGGGAAGATGCATCTTGGCGCGGACGCTGTTGTGGCAGTCGTAACAGAGCTCGGGCTGGGGTTTGGCTAAAGCCATGCCGGCGTTCTGCCCGTGAACGATGTGGCAATCGTCGCAGCCCAGGCCATAAGCCGCATGAGTTGAATGTCGCCATTCCATGGTGTCGCCGTCACTGTGACAATTCTGGCAGACAGCCGAGGCCTGAGCCTTGTCAAGCTTGCCGAATTGTAGGATTTTGTCGCTATCGCCTTCTTCGACATGAAGGCCGGCGGGTCCGTGACAAGCTTCGCAGCCTTGGCCGGCGGCCTGTGTCGGCAGGTATTCAAATTCCGCCAGACGGGCGTGGATATTATTTCGCTGAAAAGCCCGGTTAAGATCCTCATGGCATTCCTTGCAGGATGTTGAGCCGGTGAACCTGGCTCCGGCGATTTCAGTGATGTTGATTCGGGTTCGTCCCTGATTCTGAGCGCAGGCGCCCAGAATGATCAGAACCGTCAGACCGATGCTTCCGAGAGCAAGATGTCTTGCCGGGAACTTTTTCATTTCTCCTCCTCCTTAGTTTTCTGCGGCTATCTTTAAAATGTCCGGTTTCGACCCTCTGTCTCTAACCGGTGATCAGCGAGTATGGTCCAGGCCGTATTGATAGCAATATTTGAATACTTTCATGATAGGGTGATTTAGTTCACAAGGCCTTGAGCTGTCTAATATGGTTAGCGCATAAAGTCCAATATGTAATTATTGTGGATACTTGTTTGTATATAGCTATTGTCAATGGTATTCGCCTGTTTTTATGCAGTTTCTTCACGCGTTAATAACACTTGTTGGGGGCATAACTGAGTTCGCTGGTTTGAACCGGAGTTGCCTGGTCGGGTTTTTGCATTCTTGACTTGTATTCAGCCATCTGCTAGGTATAGGCAGCCGGTTTTCTGCCGGCCGGAGTGGGCTTCATGCGGATACACGCAGGGTTTTGAACTATGGAAAAATATATAGAGGTCGAACGGGCGCAGGCCTTGATTCTGGAAGATTGCCGGGCCTGTCTGCCCCTGGAAAAAGTCGATCTGCTCGCGGCTCTGGACCGGGTTCTGGGAGAGCCGGTGACGGCGTTTACCGATCTGCCGATGCAGGATAATTCAGCCATGGATGGTTATGGCTTGCGGGCGGCGGAAACTAAATCCGCTACCCCCGAAAATCCCTTGCGGATGCCGGTGGTTGCCGAGGTGCCGGCGGGTACGTTCTGGCCGGGGCCGCTGCCGGTTGGAACGGCGGTCAGGATCATGACCGGGGCGCCGCTGCCGCCAGGGGTGGACGCGGTCATCCGGCGGGAATTCGTCGAGGAATTCGAGCGAGAGATTGTTCTTGCCGAGGCGGTGCCGGTCGCCAATGATATTCGGCGGGCCGGCGAGGATATCCAAAAAGGCGAGCTCGTGCTGGCCGCCGGCGTCCGACTGACCCCGGCGGCGATCGGGATGCTCGCCGCCGTCGGCCGACCCTTTGTCAGTGTCGTGCGCCGCCCCCGGGTCGCGGTGCTGGCCACCGGAGACGAGATTGTTGATTTTCATCAGTCACCGGAGCCGGGGAAGATTCGTAACAGCAACAGCTTTTCCCTGGCCGCCCTGGTCCGACAGGCGGGAGCGGAGCCCCAGATCTTTCCTCTGACCCCGGATCGGCCGGAGGCCATTCGCCAGGCGTTATTGGCGGCGGTGGCCGTCAATGACCTGGTGCTGACCTCGGGTGGCGTGTCGATGGGTGATTACGATTTTCTGCAGGAGGTGATCGGCGCTCTGCCCCAGGCGGAAATCCGTTTCTGGCAGGTGAGGATGAAGCCCGGAAAACCATTGCTCTATAGTCGTATTGGGGATAAACCGGTGCTCGGTCTGCCCGGCAATCCGGTTTCAACGATGGTTGCCTTTGAACAGTTTGCCCGCCCCTTGCTCAGGAAAATGGCGGGCTGGCCGGAGAATCGGCTTTTTCTGTCGAAGGCGCGAGCGCGGTTGCTGGAGGATTTACCTTCGGCCGGGAACCGGCGCCATTATATCCGGGGTATCAGGGGTCCGGACGCAGACGGCAAGCTGACCGTGAAAAGCACCGGGGCCCAGGGTTCAGGAATACTCAGTTCAATGGTCAGGGGGGATTGTCTGATAGTTCAGCCGGCGGGCGCCGCCGGGATTCAGGCGGGAAGCCAGGTCGAGATTGAACTGCTTGATTATTGACGGACGCACGGGTGGTGGTCTTGCCGGAAAATAATCCTGAAGAAACCCCTCTGCTTCTGCTCTCCGGCCCGACCGGGGTGGGTAAAAGCGCGGTCGCCCTGGAGCTGGCCCGCTGCTTTGATGCCGAGATTGTCAACGGTGACTCGTTGCAGCTCTATCGCTATCTTGATATCGGTACGGCCAAGCCCACCTTGGCTGAGCGCCAACAGGTTCCACACCATCTTTTTGATATCCTTGATCCGGATCAGCCTTTTAATGCCACTGATTTTCAAAGCCGGGCGGATGCGGCGATCGCCGAAATTCGGGGGCGCGGTCGCCTGCCGCTGGTGGTCGGCGGCAGTGGTCTTTATCTGCGGGCGCTGCTCTTCGGATTGTGCCGGATGCCGGCGATCGATGCCGGGCTGCGTCGGGAACTTGAGGCGCGTCTGACTCGTGAGGGCAGTGAAGGATTGCACGCGGAGCTGGCCCGTCTTGACGCGCCGCTGGCGGCCCGTCTGGCGCCGCGCGATAAAACCCGAGTTCTGCGGGCCCTGGAAACGGTGCTGGCCACCGGGCAAAGTCTGGCTTTTTTTCAGGAGCGTCATCGCTTTCAGAAACCGCGTTATCGTTTTCTGCATATTTATCTCGAGATGGAGCGGGAGACGCTTTATCGGAGGATCAATCAGCGGGTTGAGATGATGCTGGCCGCGGGACTGATCGATGAGGTGCGGGGGATTCTGTCCCGAGGCTTCGCGCCGAAGCTCAAGCCGTTGCAAAGTATCGGCTATCGTCAGGCGCTGGATTGTCTTGCCGGTCGTCTGGAGCCGGCTGCGGCCGCCGCCGAGATCAAACAGGCCACCCGTCGCTATGCCAAACGGCAGCTGACCTGGTTTCGCCATGACGCGCACGCGCGTGGGGTTGAGGCCGACCGGCCGCAACAAGTCTTCGCTCTGGTCCGTGAGTTTACCCAGTAGCAAGTAGTCGTTTGAATAAATCCAAGGGGGAGTTTGCATGCATGTGCAAGAGCTGAATCCGACGGTAAAGCCGCTGCAGATCGATATGATTTATTGTCGTCCGGGAGCGCGGGCGCCGCGTTATATGACGGAACAGGCCGCTGGCATGGATCTTTGCGCCTGTCTTGAAAGGGAAATCCGGCTGGCTCCGGGAGCCCGCCGGTTGGTGCCGACCGGAATCGCCCTGGCCCTGCCCGACGGTTACGAGGCCCAGATTCGGCCGCGCAGCGGCCTGGCCGCGAAATACGGGGTTACTCTGGTTAATGCGCCCGGGACGATTGATGCCGACTATCGGGGCGAGATTGCCGTGATCATGATCAATCACGGGGAACATGAGTTTGTTATTTGCGATGGCGAACGGATCGCGCAGATGGTTGTCGCTCCAGTCACGCGGGTCAGTTTGCAATTGGTTGAAAAACTGGCTGAGAGCCGTCGGGGCAGTGGCGGTTTCGGGCACACGGGGGTTGAATGATTATGGGAAAACGGGTTCTGGTGACCGGCGGCGCCGGTTTTATCGGTAGTCATCTTTGCCGGGCCCTGCTTGAACAGGGGCACGAGGTGCTGTGTCTGGATAGTTTTTTTACCGGGCGCAAATGCAATATCGATAATCTGGTCGAACGCCATGATTTTGAGCTGATCCGTCACGATATTACCGAATCCATCCTGCTTGAGGTGGATCGTATTTTCAATCTCGCCTGTCCGGCTTCTCCGGTCCATTATCAATATAATCCGGTGAAAACCGTCAAGACCAATGTCATGGGCGTGATCAACATGCTGGGCCTGGCCAAACGAGTCCGGGCCCGGATCCTTCAGGCCTCGACCTCGGAGGTGTACGGCGATCCCAAGGTTCATCCTCAGACCGAGGCTTACTGGGGCCATGTCAATCCCATCGGCCGGCGCAGTTGCTATGACGAGGGCAAACGAGTGGCCGAGACTCTGATGCAGGACTATCATCGTCAGAATCGGGTTGATATCAGAATTGCCCGGATTTTTAATACTTATGGCCCCCATATGCTGGTTGACGACGGTCGGGTGGTCAGCAATTTTATTGTCCAGGCTCTGCGCGGCGAGGATCTGACCATTTACGGCGACGGTCGCCAGACGAGATCGTTCTGTTACGTGGATGATCTCGTGGACGCTCTTTGCCGGCTGATGGACAGTGAAGTCTACAGCGGGCCGGTCAATCTCGGAAATCCAGGCGAATTCACGATGCTGGAGCTGGCCGAGCTGGTTCTGGAATTGACCGCAAGTCGTTCAAGGATCAGCTATCTGCCCCTGCCCGAGGATGATCCGGTGCAGCGCCGGCCCGATATCGGCAAGGCCGTCGCCGAACTTGGTTGGCAACCGCGGATCGGGCTCAGAGAGGGTCTGACCAGAACCATTGCCTATTTTCGCCGGTCCCTGGGCATGTGAATCAGAAAGACGCGCTTGTGAGCGTGAGGTTCATGACAATATTTTTTCCCTCAAGAATTGCCAAGGAAAATCAATGTTTGTAAGTCGTCCGACCGTGGCCGAGATTGATCTTGGCGCCCTGCGGCGAAATTATGCCGCCCTTAAGGTCTACGCTGGGCCGCAGATCGGAATCGTGCCGGTGATCAAGGCCGATGCTTACGGGCACGGCGCACAAGCCGTCGCCGCCTGTCTGGCCCGGGCCGGGGTTCCCGGGTTCGCGGTTTCAACCGTGCCGGAGGCTCAGGTTTTGAAAGGTGCCGGAATTAAAGAGACTTTTTTAATTCTGGGGCCCCTTTATGAAGATGATCTGCCTCTGGTGATCAGGGGCGGAATGATTCCGGTGCTTTGGGAAGCGGAAAGCGCGGCGCGTCTTTCCGCTCTGGCGGTGGCCGCCGGACGCCGAATTCCGGTCCAGGTCAAGATTGATACCGGCATGCATCGGGCCGGGGTCATGCCCGATACGGCGCGGGATTTCATTGCTCTGGTTGAGGCCCTGCCGGGGCTTGAACTTTGCGGTCTGCTTTCTCATCTGGCGGTCGCCGATGGCGAACTTGCCTGGGAGCGGCGCTACACAGCCATGCAGGCCAGCCGTTTTGCCGAAATCCGCGCCGCTCTGGAGAGTGAAAAAACGACCGCGGCCATGGTTTTTCACCTGGCCAACAGCGCCGGTTTGTTGCGCTATAATTTCCCCGGCTGCAATCAGGCCCGGGTCGGGCTTGCCCTCTATGGTTCATATCCCGATGCGGCCTTGCGCGGCCGCATCAAGTTGCATCCGGTGATGACCGTGAAAAGCGGCATTATTCTGCTCAAAAAACTTAAACCCGGCCAGAGTGTCAGTTACGGCTGTCTCTATACCGCCCGCGAAGAGGTGACCCTGGCGCTGTTGCCGATCGGTTACGCCGACGGCCTGCGGCGTGAGCTTTCGGGGCGCGGTGAGGTGTTGGTGCGTGGCCGCCGGGCGCCGTTGATCGGACGCATCTGCATGGACTGGACGATGGCTGATGTGTCGGAGATTGACGGGGTTGCGGTAGGTGATGAGGTTGTCATTATGGGACGTCAGGGGGATGAAGAGATCTCGGTCGAGGAACTGGCCGCCTCCCTGGGAACCATCGCTTATGAAATCTTATGTACCTGGAGCGAAAGGGTCAGGCGGGTTTATAAACAGCCCTGATAAATTTATGGCGAGGGAAAGACGTAAAGGTATTCTGGGCAAGGTCAAATATCGTCTGGGCCGGGCTTTGGCCGATTATCAGATGACCAGTGACGGTGAGGTCCTCATGATCGCTTTATCCGGCGGCAAGGACAGCTTGGCCCTGCTCCATATCCTGCAGACCCGGCAGGCCTGGATTCCGATCAGCTACAGGTTGCGGCCGGTACATGTCACCTTGGGCGAAACGGCTGATGCCGGTCGAGTGGAGCGTTTGCGACGTGAGGTCGCCGCCCTGGGTCTGGAACTGGAGCTGATCGAAACCGATATCGGGGCCCGGCTCAAAGCCGGCGGTCTTTCGGAAAGTCCCTGTTTTCACTGCGCGCGCTGGAAGAGAAAGGCGCTTTTTGACTATGCCGCCACGCAGGGGATAGCCAAGATCGCTTTCGGCCATCATCGTGACGATATCCTGGAAACGGCCCTGCTTAACCTTTTCTACGGCAGCAGTTTCAGCACCATGCGTCCGCATCAGGTGCTTTTCTCCGGACGCCTGACCCTGATTCGTCCGTTGGCTTATCTGGATGAAGATGAGGTGGTTGCGTACTGTCGCCGGCATGATCTGCCGATCGACTCCTTGCCCTGTCCCTTTCAGCAGGAAGATGGTAAGCGTCGGGCCATGAAGGCCTTGCTGGCCCGTTTGCAGGCTGATAACCCCAAGGTGAAAAACAGTTTTTTCCATGCGTTGCATAACGTGCGCTTTGAATATTTGCCGGATAGGCTGCGCTAAGATCGGAGGAGGGGCCGGGTGAGGCCTGTCGATTTCGTTTTGATTCTGCGGATAGCACGAATAGAGAGCGGATAAGGCGGCCGGCGCCGGCGGTGGTCGTGAATTTTATGTGGTGCTTGGGATTTTTTGAAAGGTGTGGTTATGGAAAATGGGCGGGAAAAATTTTTTGCCGGGGTCGATGTCGGATCGACGACGACTGAAATGGTGGTGATTGACGGCGGAAAGAATATCCGGGCCACGAGCCGTACGGCTACCGCCGGCGATGTGCGCTTGGCCGCGCATCAGGTTTATGAAGACTGCCGCCGGCAGTTGCTGCATCCCGGCGAAGATCGGTTTACCGTGTTCTCCACCGGCTATGGCCGGGCGCATGTTGCTTACGCCGGGCGGGCTTTGAGTGAAATTATCTGCTATGGGATCGGGGTTCATCATCTTGACGTCGGGGTTCGGACGATCATCGATATCGGCGGTCAGGACGCCAAGGCGATCAGAATCGACGATCAGGGGAAAGTCCAGGACTTCGCCATGAATGATAAATGCGCGGCCGGTACCGGACGTTTTCTGGAAATGCTGGCGCATTCTTTTTGCATTGAATTGGATGGGCTTGCCGAATGTGCGGCCGCTTCCCAAAAAACACTGAAGATCAGCGCCACCTGCGCGGTTTTTGCTGAAAGCGAGATGATATCTTTTATTGCCCGGGGTGAAAATCGCAATGACCTGCTGGCGGCGGCGCATGTTTCGGTGGCGGAACGGGTCGCGGCGCTGGTGCGCCAGATTGGTCTGCAGCCGCCGCTGATGTTTTGCGGCGGAGTGGCGCGGAATCGGCATCTGGGACGGGTGCTGGCCCGGGAACTTGGCGTCGAACCTCTTATTCCGGAGGACTGTGAAATGGTCGGGGCCCTGGGAGCCGCGTTGCTGGCCGTTCGTGAGATGGCCTGAGTCGGCTTTCCCGCGGCGGCTTTGAGTTGCTGGCACGAACTATGCAAACACTTGCTGTCTAAAGTTTTATGGGGTTCTCTTGCCCCGTGTTATCCTGCCTTTTTGTCAGTGAGGGAGCAACATGGCTTCGCTGGATCCCGAATTTTTTTCCAGATTGTCTCTGCCTTCACCGCCCGTGGTGCTTTCCCAGCTGCTCAAGATGCTGGCCGAGGATCGCAGTTCGGCCACGGAACTGGCGGAGGTCGTGCTTAAGGATCCGGGCCTGACCGCAAGGGTTCTGCGCATCGCGAATTCACCTTTTTACAGTTTTAGTAACAAGATTGTAACTGTAAGCCACGCCATCGCCTTGCTCGGATTTCGGACCATTCGTATTATCTGCGCCGGCGAATCCTTTCTCGCGATCTTTCCGGCTCGTCTGAAGGGCGTCAGCCGGTTGTTCCACAATTACTGCCGACATTCCCTGCTGGTTGCCTTGCTGGCCCGAAATCTGGCCGAGAGTCTGGCTCCGGAGCTTGACAGTGAAAAGGTTTTTATTGCCGGTCTGTTGCATGATATGGGTAAGCCGGTCCTCTGGTATAATTTCCCCGAGCAGGCCGCTATTTATAATGACTTGCGGCGGCGGGATTTTTCCGAATCCGAAGCGGAGCAGCTGGCTTACGGTATTGATCATGCCACCGTGGGGGCCTGGGTCGCCGGAGAATGGGGTCTCGATAGTGAGTTAGCCAAAACCATGGCCCATCACCATGAAGTTCAGTCGGCGTCGATGCTTGAGAGCCTCCCGGTTCCCGCGGAGTACAACCTGTTAAAAATCGTCGGTCTGGCCAATATCCTGGCCCGATGCCTCCAGATTGAAGATGGAGGACGGCCGCCTGTGGCGGCGGTGGTCGACCTCTTTGTGCGCCGTAATCTGCCCGGTCTCGACTGGCCGAAATTGTTTGCCCGTTTGTCGGAAGAGGCCAGTCTTTATGAAATTGATTTAAGTCGGGTCGTTAGCGAAGACCACGGGACGGAAACCGCGATAGCTTCAGAATCTCTCCTGGAAAACAATCTGGTGGGAATAAAAGCCGAGGCCGATGGCGGTGAGGAGTTGCTGCGGCGTTCTCTGACCCTGTTCAAAGCCTATGATTCTTTTCTGGAGAATTTCAACTTAAGCGATATTTTTGCCGGCTCGCTTGTTGGTTTACGGTCGTTGCCCGGGGTGGTTTCCGTTTGGTTGATGCTGTATCGACCCCGGGAAGAAGCGTTGCTCATTCAGAGCGCCGCGGGCTCCATCGGCGCCAGAACCGCCGGCCACAGCTTTGTCCTGGAAAAATTTGAAGTTGAAAGTCTACGTTCCGTCGAGCGCCTGTTGTTTTCCCGCGCTCAGGCCGGGCGGAGGACGAGGCCGGAAACCGCGCTGGAAAAACGACTGGCGGGTTTTTTCCTCGATAGTGCTCAGGAACGCGGCCTGTTCCTTCCGGTTTTCAGTGAGAACCGGTTGCTGGGGGGATTTTGTCTGGGGCTTGACAACGGGTTTGATGAGGCGGACTTGATTCTGCCGGAAATGCTTTCCGGCTACGCGGTCCAATTGGTGTTGGCGCTGCGTTTTTATAAGCTGAGTCGAAAATTACAATTGCGTGATCGGCCATCGTCGATTTCACCTTTGATGCTGGCTCACGCGCTGAAAACTCCGCTCGCGGTTTTGCAGGAAAATATTTATCTGCTGGAGCAGGAAGGGCGTAAAGCCGGATTTGCGAGAACCGGTTATCGCCAGATCTATTGTCAGAAAATGCGGCGGTCGCTTGAGGAAATCGCCTCGGTCATGGCCCGTTGTGCAAATAGTGAAGAATCCTCTAAGGGCGTCCTGGTTCCCGGCGATACCTATCGGTGATTGTTGGTCAGAAACGGCTTTTTCTCCCCCCCCCCCTTTTTTTGTCGTTGAAACTCCCGCCGATGATCGATAAATTCTGTTTTTTTAAACGATCCGGACTTGGGAAGCAGCCTGTCGGTGTGTTATAGTCATTATAGTTTGAGCTGTTTGTCAAGATTCCATGCCGGGGGGGGGGCGGTGAGAGGCCCGGTTGCTCCTCTGAAATCGGCGGTATGGGTCTGGAAACGGGATTTAAAGGAGAACCGGAAATGGAAGAAGCAGAATGCTGCAAGCGTATTCTGGTTATGGATGACGAAGAGGTAATCCGTGCGGTTTGTGTCGATCTCCTGAGCTCTTTAGGCTATCAGGTGGACAGTGTGGTTGATGGTCGCGAGATGTTGTCTCGTTATCAGACGGCGCTGGAACAAGGCTGCCCCTACGCATTGGTGTTCATGGATCTGACCATTCAGGGTGGTGGCCTCGGAGGGCGGGAAGCCATGGTTGAACTTTTGAAGCTTGACCCTCAGGCTAAAGGTATTGTTTGCAGTGGCTATACCCATGATCCGGTGATGCTTGATTGTCGGGCCTATGGTTTTTATGGTAAATGCGCCAAGCCGTTTAATTTTAAGGTCTTGAATCAGGTTATTTGTGAGGCGCTTTCCTGATGGGCTACCGGACGCTGTTCGATTGCGTGCTTGATCTTGAGCGGCGGGGCCTTCTGCGGCGGATTGACTGCGAACTTGATCCTGATCTGGAAATCGCCGCCATTCAGCGCCGGGTCAGTCGGCAGGGAGGTCCGGCCCTGCTTTTCACCAGGGTGAAAAACTGCCGTTTTGCGATGCTGGGCAATCTTTTTGGCACTCTGGAGCGAACCCGTTTTATTTTTCGTGATGCCCGGCGTGATCTTGAACTGTTGACCGCTCTGAAGGTGAACCCGGCGGAGGTTTTAAAAAACCCCGCCCGTCTGCGTTTCCTGCCTCGGGCCGTGGCCCATTTGTTCCCTCGCCGGGTGAGCGCGGGGCCCGTTCTGTCCCGCCAGACCACGATTGGACGTCTGCCTCAGCTTAAGTCCTGGCCTGATGACGGGGGCGCCTTTATAACTCTGCCGCAGGTTTATTCCGAAGACCCGCGTCGTCCGGGCTGGCGTTTCTCCAATTTGGGTATGTATCGGGTCCAGCTTTCCGGCGGTAATTACCAGCCCGGTCAGGAGGTTGGTCTGCATTACCAGCTTCAGCGGGGCATCGCTTTGCATCATGCGGCGGCCCGGGAAAAAGGGACTCCACTCAAGGTCAATGTTTTTGTCGGCGGGCCTCCGGCTTTAAGCGTGGCGGCGGTGATGCCCCTGCCAGACAACCTGCCGGAAATTTCCTTTGCCGGTCTGCTAGGCGGTCGCAGCGTCAGAATGGTGCAGCCGACCGGCTGTCTGCCGATGCCGGCGGAGGCCGATTTCTGCTTATGCGGAACTATCCTTGATGACATTTTACTGCCCGAGGGGCCTTTTGGCGATCACTTGGGTTATTACAGCCTGCGTCATGATTTTCCGGTTCTGCGGATTGAGCGGGTTTATCACCGACCGGATGCCATCTGGCCCTTTACTGTGGTCGGTCGGCCGCCCCAGGAAGATACGGTTTTCGGAAAATTCATTCATGAGCTGACCGGTAGTCTGATCCCTGAGGTTCTCCCCGGCGTTGTCGGAGTCCATGCCGTCGATGCCGCCGGAGTTCACCCCCTGTTGCTGGTCCAGGGCAGCGAACGTTATTTGCCTTATTGTGAGCGCAGCGAGCCGCGGGAATTACTGACCCAGGCCAATGCCGTTTTAGGACAAGGGCAGCTGTCCCTGGCAAAATATCTGCTGATTGTTGCCCGGGAAGATAATCCCGGGCTTGATATCAATGATTCCGAGGCCTTCCTGCGGCATCTGCTGGAGCGGGTCGATTGGCGGCGAGATCTTCATTTTCAGACCCGGACGACCATTGATACCCTCGACTACTCGGGGTCGGGTTTGAATCAGGGGTCAAAAGTTGTGATGGCCGCAGTGGGCCGCAAACAGCGGGAGCTTTTGACCGACTGGCCGTCAAACTGGGGGTTGGCGGCAGGTTTTTCCAGGCCGCGGATGGTTTGCCCCGGGATTGCGGTGCTGCAGGGCCCGCCCTGTCGTGCCCCGGAAGACGAACCGGCCCGAGCCCAGGTCGAGATGCTGCTGCATCGGCTTGAGCAAAATCCAGCGGTCGAGGGCCTGCCCCTGTTGGTGTTGGTCGATGACAGTGAGTTCGCGTCTCGAAATCTGAATAATTTTCTCTGGGTGACCTTTACCCGTTCCGATCCGGCGCGCGATATTTACGGGGTTCGAGCCGAGGTGCTTGATAAACACTGGGGTTGTCATGGCCCCTTATTGATTGACGCCCGCCATAAACAACACCATGCTCCGCTGCTCAGTGAAGATGCCAAAACCAGGGATCGGATTGAAGCTCTGGCGGTCAAGGGCGGACCGTTGTCCGGCCTCTTCTGATGGAGTCCGGGTGTTTGCGGAGTTTGGGTTAAGATGCTGAATGCCGGACAGTTTACACTTTCCCAGGAAAAAGAATTCTTTTCCGCCTGCCGGGTGCTGTTTGGTTCCGATATAGAAGTAAACCGTGATTTTTTGACTTACCTGCAACTGGAGGGAATTCGGCAGGCTTATCTGAACCTGGCGAAAACAACCCATCCGGATCGTTTCCCCGGGGCCGACCTGCTTTTACTCAGAAGAAAGGCGGAATCCTTCAGCCGGGTTACCGGAGCCTATGGTACCTTGAGTGCTTTTATCAAAGCCCGTTCAAAGGGGGTGTTTTTTACCGCAGGAGACCGGTTCGGAAAGGTTTCTCAGCCGATGAAAGACTTTGTCGTTTCCCCACGGTCGCAGCCGGCCGGCAGGGGGAAACTACAGCGGGGGCGGCGGGGAGTATTTTTTTTCGTCTCGCTGCGGCAGTTTGCCCCAGCGGCAGCTGCCGCTGGGGTTTTTTCTTTATTATCGGGGCTATATCAGTTATCAGGATTTGTCCCGGGCTCTGGTCTGGCAGAGGAGCCAGCGGCTGCGGTTAGGTGAGATTTCCCGGCGTTGGGGACGGCTCAGCGAGGACGAGATTAAGGTCGTGCTTCGCTGTCGTGATCAAAATGTCAGCCGTTTCGGGGAAAAGGCCGTGGCCCTGGGTTTTCTCAATCATTTTCAGGTCGATACCATGATTCACTATCAGCGCCGTCGGCAACAGCCGCTCGGCAGCTTTTTCGTCGAACAGGGGGGGCTGCCCCAGGTCGTGTTGGAGAAACTGTTGCTGGAACTCCATGATCATAACGAACGAGTAATTATCGAAAATCCCTTTCTCCGCCGTTTTTTCGGAATTTTCTTCTGAATCTCAGGCCTTTGTCAGCTGTGTTTTTTCGTCCCGAAGCTGTTTGCCTGGCTGTGGTTTAGCCGCGACCGGCGCTGCCCAGCACCTGTTCATTTTTTTCCATGATCATCTTGGTTAATTCCTCCCGGGCCGGTCCCAGATATTTGCGTGGATCGAACTCCTGGGGTTGCTCGGCAAAGAGCTTGCGGATCATTGCGGTCATAACCAGACGACCGTCCGAATCAATGTTGATTTTACAGACCGCTGATTTGGCGGCCTGACGCAGTTGCTCGGCCGGAATGCCGACGGCTGCTTCCAGCTTGCCGCCGCACCGATTGATGATTTCAACGTATTCGGGGAGCACCGAGCTCGCGCCATGCAGGACGATGGCAAAGCCCGGAATCCGGCGCTCGATTTCTTCAAGAATGTCAAAGCGCAGCGGGGGCGGGAGCAGAACCCCTTCCGCATTTCGCCGGCATTGCTCGGGCTTGAATTTGTAGGCGCCGTGCGAGGTGCCGATGGAGATGGCCAGGGAGTCTACCCCGGTCCGGTGGACGAAATCCTCGACCTGTTCCGGATCGGTATAGATTGAGCGGGCGGCAACCACATCGTCCTCGATTCCCGCCAGAACCCCGAGTTCCCCCTCAACTGAAACCTCATGACGATGGGCGTATTCAACCACCCGCGTAGTCAGGGCGATATTTTCTTCATAGGAAAGGTGGGAACCGTCAATCATGACGGATGAGAAACCGCTTTCAATGCATGAGATGCAGAGCTCAAGAGAGTCTCCATGGTCAAGATGGAGGGCGATCGGGTTGTTGTAGCCGGCTTTGCGTCCCATGGCTACCGCGCCCTGGGCCAGATACTGAAGCAGGGTCTGATCGGCGTATTTGCGGGCCCCGCTGGAAACCTGGAGAATGACCGGGGAGTTGGAGCGGCCGCAGCCATTGATGATGGCTTGGAGCTGTTCCATGTTGTTGAAATTGTAAGCCGGAACCGCGTAGCCTTCACTGAAGGCCTGTTTAAACATTTTCCGCGTGTTGACAAAACCGAGACTGCGATAGTCGATGCCCATATAATTCTCCTTGTCAAGTTAAAAGATTGTCAGGGTTCAGTGGGTGACCCACCTGGTTTTTTCAAGGCCGGCGCAGTAGTTCAGCGGCCTGGGCCAGAACGGCTTTCCGGTCGGCCCGCAGATTATCCACGATAGCCGAAAAAAAGGTCGGCTTCAGGCCCTGTCGTGGGTTGGTGAGGTTTTTGATGGAAAGTAAGGTTGCAATAACCAGTGCCGTGCCGAGCAGCATCAGGGGCAGACCGCTCAACTGGCGGTTTACGGCCGGGGCCCGGCTGAGCTTTCCGGTGCTTTGAGATGAACTTTCCGGAACGATAATGCCCCGTTCCAGAAAATCAAGTATAATCCGGCAGGTGTGAAATTGGCCGAGAACATTACGATTTAAAATTTCGCTCAGTGGGCGTTTGCCGTCAAAAAGGCGATAGGTTTCAAGTTCGTCGCGGTCAAACTGGGCTTCCAGTCCTTCCTTGAAGAGGTTCAGGTCATGAATTGAGGCTTCTCCGTTAGCCTGCGCCAGGGTTGTCTCAAAAACCCGGTCCAGAGGTTGAAGACGTTTTTTCATGACCGTCATCTCATCGATTTGCCGCAGGGCTTCCAGGATAATGAAATTGGCGTCCTGGGCCGGCAGGAAAGGATGTCTTTGCACCTCGCTGGTGGGGAAGAAGCTGTATTTCCCCTTGGTCCATTGCATGGTAACGATAAACGATTCGATCAGACGGCGGAGATTGATATTTTCCAGTTCCCCGGGGCTGATAAATTTCCCCTGGACCAGCAACTCGGCAACCTCCTTTTCGCCGAGACCGCGCTTGCCGGTCAGCAAATCATATGCGGACTCATCGAGGTGGCCGCTTTTGACGAGGATGCTTTTCAAATCAAGTAAATGTCCGGGGAAATCGCATTCAAAATCAACCAGGCCGCCATCAAGAAAGTACCAGGAGCAGTTACCGTCTTTGCCTTCGACGCTCAAACTGCCGCATTTCACCTGCTGCGTAATCAGCTGTAAGATGTCGGTGATCTCGAAATTTTCGAGATCGGCGTTCAGCCCTTTGGTGGCGGAGAATTGTTTTTTCATTGATATTTCTCGCCCGCTTGTTTTCTCAGGTGGATTGACAGGGCGGTGGCTATCAGACCCAGATTGGCGATCCAGATCAAAGCAGGGAAAACCAGACTGAGCCAAGGGGTTGACGGTGGTTGAAGGGCCATGATTCCAGTTCGGCAGATCAGGAAATTATAGAGCCAGAAGAGGGCTGGAATCTGCAGCGCCGCGGCGGCGACCGGTTGACCTCGCAGCAGTTGATAAAAACCGGGAACCGCGATGCTGGTCAGGGTCAGTAAAATTGACGTTTGCGAATGCCAACCCAGATTGCAGGGACTCTGCCGACCGGCGGCCTGACAGAGAGGGCAGGCCGCGGTATGCTTGAGTTTTTTCAGAGAATGAAAAAGCCGGCCGCAACCGGGACAGAGTCGACGATTGCCCGGTGTCAGTAAAGCCTGCCAAAGGATTCCTCCCAGAAAGATTATGACAAGTATGAAGTAGGTTGTCCATCCGGCTCCGGGAAAAAGCATGTAACGGAAAATCTCCGGGAAAAAGGTTTTGTGGCCGGGTTGTGAGTCGGCATATTGACGGTAAAAATTTTCGGGCAGAGGCATAAAGTCGGGCTGACTTTGGGCTTCGTGCGTCTGGCTGAGATCGGGATCGATACCGAAGGCTTTTTCCAGATAGGTCTGACTTTTTATCAGATCAAACGAAAGGCTCAGATAGGCCCGACTGAGATTGTAGTAAGGGATCCCCTGCCGTGGTTCAAGCTCTGCGGCCTTAAGGTAGAGCTGTTCGTACTGGTCAAGGGTGGTCTCGGGGTTCTTCTGTAGAAACAAAAGGTTGGCAAGATTATTGTAAACCGCTCCCAGTTCGATTTTTTCCGCGATGATCTGGCGCAAAAAAATTTCCGCTTTGTGATATTCGCCCCGTTGCCTGGCGATTTCGGCCTGCATGAAGAACTGCAGGACCAGTTGACTCAGGTTTTCGGCCGGTTGCTGATGTTTGCTGGCGGGTTCAAACTGAAGGTGACGGCCGCTTTCACTCAAACGGGCCGATCTGAAAAAGGATGAGTCCAGGGTGAGCAGGGAAAACATCCCTTTTTCGTAGGCAAAGGGGGTGAACAGCAGGGCGGCGAGCAGCAGGGCCAAAAGAATGATGTCTCTCCTGGTTGCCAGGATAGAAATCAGGCCGGCCAGTAAAAAGAGACCAGGCAGCGGGGTCTGAAGGTAAATAATCAGTACGGCCGCGATCGCGGCCGTGGTCAGCAGGAGTTTCTGCGTCGCAGGTTTCAGCTTGATTCGTCCCATTTCCGAAAAGGTTCGGAAATAGCGGACGGCCATGATGGTCGTCATCAGGATCATGAGGGAGAATGGTAGTACGGCCAGAGCCAGCCAGAGAAAGGTGGCCGCGTAAAAGCCTTCCTGGGGGTTGCTTTGAAACTTGCGGGTGGCTGCAAACAGGTGACGCAGTGATTTCAGGCCATGGCCCTGGTCAAAAAAAAGTTCACAAAGCGCGGTTTCGGGGAAAGCGTAATCGGGGGAAACCTGAACCGCGGCCTTGGTCAGCAGGGTGGCCGCTTCAGGTTCAGAAGATTTTTGTTTCGCCATCTCAATCAGGGCCAGGGAATAGAGGGTGGCGTTTTTGATGGCCAGTGATTTCTTGGTCAAGATGAAATCTTCGAGGCTTCTTTCCAGACCGGGAAGGGTGGCCGGGGTTGGATCGATAACTTGCCGCCAGGCCTTGTCGAGGACGTTTGCCTGCGCTGCGGGTACGGCCATGCCCAGGCAGCTCCAGAGCAGAAAGAAAGTTGCCAGCAGAGCTGTGCCTGGGGCAGGAAAAGTTTTTTTTCCGGATGCGTGCAACATCGGTTTACAGCTCTTGGCGGAGGAAATCTTTGATACTTAAAGTAATCTCAACCGTAACCACCTGCCGGCGGGCGCCGTCAGTGGCCAGGCGCAGCGGCACGGTCAGGGTGTACGGATCAAGCAGCCGGGTTTTGCCGACCTGCATAATTTCGGGTTTGAAAGGTTCCTGGCCGGTTTCGCGGTGCTCCCTGGCCCGTGGGTCGGCGCCGGAGAAGGCAACGGGAGGGACGTTATTTTCGGCGCCCAAGGGATGAGGCCTGTTTTCGGGCCGGCTTGTTATGGTGGGTGGTCTTGGGACGGATATTTCGGGGTCGGGTTGTTTCCTTCCGGCCTCTTGCGCGGGACTGGGCCGATGATCGACGCCGGCAGCGGTTGGAACGCTTCTGTCTGAAGGGGTGTTAAGGCCTCGGGAGACGGCTTCTTCTGTGCGTTGACTTTTACGTTTTAAATCCTGCAGCACCAGTTTGCAACAGGCGGTCAGGGTCTGGAGAACGCCATTGCCGCTAAGGGCCGAGCCGCTGAATCGTGGAGCCTGGGGCAGGTTAAAGATCCGATCCATCGCTTCAATGGTCATGATGTCTTTCAGATCACGTTTGTTATACTGGAAAACCACTGGAATCCTGGTGATGTCGCAGTTGTAATATTTCAGGTTTTCAATCAGATTGTTGAAACTTTCAAGATTTTCCTGTTCCATTGAGGTTTGGGAATCAGCGACGAAAACCACGCCGTCAACTCCGGTCAGCACGGCTTTTCGGGTTGAGTTGTAGTAAACCTGACCTGGAACCGTGTAGATCTGAAAGCGGGTTTTGAAACCACCGATATTTTCCAGCTCGATCGGCAGAAAGTCGAAAAAAAGGGTGCGATCGGCATCGGTCGCCAGGGAGACCAGCTCACCGCGTTGACGGGGGTTCAGCTTTTGATGAATCTGCTGGACATTGGTGGTCTTGCCGCAAAGCGCAGGTCCGTAGTAGACGATTTTAGCGCTGATCTCTCGTTTCTTATAATTGAAAACAGCCATTGCAAATCCACGGTTTCAGGTTTGGCTAATTCGGATGATTGATTGTTTCGTAACAACTCCTGCGGTTTCGTTTTCCTTCCGTCTTCGTCACGGCAGCGCACTTCTATGTCTGTCTCATGCCTCAGGTTTCGGGTGCCTCGCATGTGGAGCTGTTACGGAGTCATCCTGCTTTTTTGCGATTTCCAAGATTTGTTACGGGTTTATTGCCGTTTGTCTTTTACAGAAGCGGTGAGGCTTCTTGATTGTACCCTACATCGACGGGGAGCGGGTCAGGTTTTCCAGTTCTTCGATTTCCCCGGCCAGGCTTTGGT
>DSCM01000086.1 GCA_011049115.1 Pseudomonadota bacterium | reverse complement strand
TTAAGTTTTGACGGCGATTGGGTGTTTTTTCGTAACCTCTCGTAAAGGTTCGACGTTTTTCCAGGGCCAGGGAGCCCTAAGCCCTGCGGCTGGCTGAGCGCACGCGTGCGAGGTGCGCAATTGGGGCGAAATGAGCGCTGAAAAAAACAGAAAATTCGGCGTCAGCCGTGGAGGCCGAACACCCTGGGAACCCGGAGCTGAATAGTTACCCGTTGTTTATTGTTTTCAGGGTGTCTGCGCGAACGAGGTTCGCCGCGTTTCTTGTAAAGATTCAGGTACGTTATTGTGAGGGTAGCCGGGCTTGTTTGAGAAGCTCAGCATCGAAGCCTTCGACCTTTTTGAACCGTGTCTGCTTTTCACGGGCGAGCTTCGGATCGTGTAAGAAGCTGCGGCAAACGACAAAATTTCTTGCTTGGCGAAGATTTTTTGTTGATTTTTGTCTGGTGCATGAGGTAGAAGGCCCCTCTTACCTGCGGTTGGTGAAAGCAGGATCGGGTTTCTCTTTTTTTAAATGCCTGCGGCGGGGTCTGAAGGCCGGGCTTTGGTTGGGTCTGAACCGGGCAGGGTTGAACTGCTGGGATTAGATCATTTGCGTTGCAACGGGTTTTTTAGTTGAGAAAGGGTTGGTTATGGACGTTTGGGCACCGGCGGTGAAGATCTTCATCTTTGGTTTGTCATCGGTTTTTTTCGTTTTGGGGATGCTGTCGCTTTCGATTATGGCCACGCGCGGTCTGATCGCCAGATTTGGTGACAGCTCCAAAAAGAAATGATGGCTGACGCAGGTTTCACCGCAAATGCGGTCGCGGTCTTGAATATCATTTAGCTTCGGGAGAGTCCGGTTATGGTGGAAACATTTTTTTCGTTTGTGCATTCGATGGGCCTTTATCATCTTACCGTGGGTAATCTGATTATGTGGCTGATCGCTTTCACGCTGATGTTCCTCGCGATCAGGAAGGGCTATGAGCCTCTGTTGCTGCTGCCGATCGGTTTCGGGATTTTTGTGGTTAATCTGCCGCTGACTAATCTCATGCAGGAACATCAGATTCTTCACATCTTCTATCACTATGGTCTGGAGTGGGAGCTGATTCCGCCGATTATTTTTCTGGGTCTGGGCGCCATGACCGACTTCGGGCCGGTGATCGCCAATCCCAAGACCCTGCTTTTGGGTGCGGCGGCCCAGTTTGGGGTGTATATTGCCTTTTTCTTTGCCCTGGGATTGGGCTTCACGATTCCCGAGGCCTGTTCCATCGGGATCATCGGGGGCGCCGACGGGCCGACCACGATTTTTACCACGGTGGCCCTGGCCCCGCATCTGTTGGGCGCGACCGCGGTCGCGGCCTACTCCTATATGGCGCTGGTGCCGGTGATTCAGCCGCCGATTATCAAAGCTCTGACGACCAGGAAAGAGCGTCTGATCCGTATGAAGCAGCTGCGTCCGGTCTCCAAGCGGCAGAAGATTATCTTTCCGCTGGTTACCTGCGGTCTGGTCTGTCTTTTTGTCCCGGCCTCGGCCGCACTGATGGCAATGTTCATGTTGGGGAATTTTTTTCGTGAGTCGGGTGTGGTCGAGCGCCTCAGCGGCACCGCTCAGAATGAATTGATGAATATCGTAACCATCTTTCTCGGCATTGCGGTCGGCGGCACCATGAGCGCCGAAGCTTTTCTGACCCCGAAAGCGCTGATGGTTTTCGCCATGGGTCTGGTTGCCTTCTCCTTCAGTACGATTGGTGGTGTGCTGCTGGCCAAGCTGATGAATCTTCTGCCTGGAGAAAAGATCAATCCTATGATCGGTGGTGCCGGGGTTTCGGCGGTGCCGATGGCGGCCCGCGTAGTGCAGAAGATAGGCGCCGCCGAGGACCCGCGGAATTTCCTTCTGATGCACGCCATGGGGCCCAATGTCGCCGGAGTTATCGGGACGGTGGTCGCGGCGGGACTTTTCCTGGCCATGGGAGGGCCGTAACGGCGAAGGTTGTTTTTTGATCCAAGTTTTTGGTTGACCCGGAGCCGCTTTTTCTTTAAGTACAGTTTTGGGCGTAAGCCTCACGATTTTATGTGAGGAGCGCCTGGTTCTCGGTTCCAAGAGTTGACGCGAGGGTGGCGGAATTGGCAGACGCACTAGACTTAGGATCTAGCGGTTGTACCGTGGGGGTTCAAGTCCCCCCTCTCGCACCATTTGAAGTTGGGTTCCATGGCTTGCCGTGGAAGTTTTCTCTGAACTGAATAAATGCAAAAAGAGATCGCTTGCCGCAGCCGGTCGCGATCGGAGGTCTTCTTTTTATGAATGTCGTGGTTAAAGATTTAAGTGGCGTGAAAAAACAGTTGCTGTTCGAGCTCGGGCCCGAGCGCATTGAGAAAAAACTGGAAAAAGCCTTTGCCGGCTGGCGCAAAAAAGCCAAAATCAAGGGCTTTCGTCCAGGTAAGGCGCCATTGCAGCTCGTGCGTAAGCTTTACCATGAGCAGGTTCGCATGGAAGCGCTTGAGGATCTCGTGCAGGATGCGTACCGCGAAGCACTGCAGGTCCATAACCTGGCTCCGCTGGCGCCGCCGGCGATAGCGGAGCTGGATTTTCCTGAGGGTAAGCTTCAGCTTTCCTTCACGGCGACGGTGGAAGTTTTGCCGGAGTTTTCCCTTGACTGCTGGGAAGACATTGAATTGCAGAAACATGAGGTGGCGGTCGCAGATGATGAGGTTGATGCCGAACTTGAAAAACTTCGTCAGAGCATGGCTCAGTACAAGACCATTGATGAGCGTTGCTCGCAGGAAGGCGATACCCTGGTGATCGATTTCCTGGGCCGCCTTGACGGGGTCGAGTTTGAAGGGGGCAGCGCCACCGATTTTACGCTTGAGCTTGGCAGTGGTCGCTTTATTCCTGACCTTGAACGCCAGCTTGTCGGCCTGGAGCCGGGCCGGAGTTATGACCTGGAAGCTGTTTTCCCGGAGGATTATCATAAGGCTGATTTGGCCGGTAAGAAAACCGTTTTCACGGTTAAAGTTAAATCGATTCGGGAGAAAGAATTGCCGGCGCTCGATGACGATCTCGCGATTCAGATTTCCGGCGGCGAACTCGAAAGTCTGGCTCAGCTTCGGGATAAAATGACGCAATATGTCAGCTCCTCCAAGGTTTCCGGAGCCCGGAACCGAAATATTGAAGAACTGCTGGCCGGCTTGCGGAAGAAGGTTTCTTTCGAACTGCCCGAATGTTTGGTGCGGGAAGAAGAAGAGCGCGCCTTGGCGGCACTGCGCTCCCGCTTTCTTTCTCAGGGCTTGGAAGAAAGCCTGGTTGAGCAGATGCTTTCGGCAAATCGTGAGCGCGTTTCCGCGGACGCCGCCGCGACCGTGAAAAATACGATTATTCTGGAGTATCTGGCGGAGCGGGAAAAGATTGAAAGTACCCCGGATGAGATTGGTGATCGCTTTCAGCGCTTTATTCAGAGTTCCGGCGAGAACTCGCAGGCTGTTTTTGAGCGCTTCAAGGGCCGTGAAGCTGAGCTGGCCGGGATTCTGCAGCGTGAGGTGGTTATGGAAAAGACGATCGATCATCTTCTGTCCAGGATATCCTGCCAGGCCGCAGGCCCCGAGACGGGAACGACGTCGTCGGAAATTCCCGGCGGACAGGGAGCTGATTTATGAGTTTTGTGCCGATGGTGGTTGAACAGAGTCCGGCTGGTGAACGGGCCTATGATATCTATTCCCGGCTTTTGCGGGATCGGATTGTTTTTCTGGGGACCGCCATCGATGATAATGTCGCCAACGCGGTGATTGCCCAGCTCCTTTTTCTGGAGGCCGACGATCCTGACAAGGATATCAACATCTATGTTAATTCACCGGGGGGCTCGGTTACCGCCGGTTTGGCGATCTATGATACCATGCAGTTTGTCAAGCCGGATATCACTGCCATCTGCGTAGGACAGGCGGCCAGCATGGGAGCCTTGCTCCTGGCCTCCGGAACTGCCGGTAAACGTTATGCCCTGCCTCATGCACGGATTATGCTGCACCAGCCGATGGGCGGCTTTTCCGGCCAGGCATCCGATATCGACATTCATGCGCGAGAGATTCTGCGACTCAAGGAAGATCTTAATGAGATTTTGCGGCGGCATACCGGTCAGGCCTTGGAGCGTCTGCAAAATGATACCGACCGTGATTTTTTTATGTCCAGCGAACAGGCGGTCGCTTATGGAGTTATTGACCAAGTGATCAAGAATCGTCTGCCTGCGGTGGAGGGCTGAGCCGATGGCGCGTAATAAGGATCACGATATGTTGCGATGTTCCTTCTGCGGCAAGGATCAGAATAATGTCAAGAAGTTAATCGCCGGCCCTTCGGTTTTTATTTGCAATGAATGCGTAGATCTTTGCAATAGTATAATTGTCGGCGAAAATGAGCGCTATACCCTGGCCGATCTTCAGGATACCTTGGTGCCCCCGCGGGTTATCAAGGCAAGCCTGGACGAATACATTATCGGTCAGGATGAAGCCAAGCGCAAACTGGCCGTGGCCGTTTATAATCATTACAAGCGTATCGCTTCGCGTGGGCTTGAGGATGATGAGGTCGAGCTGCAGAAAAGTAATATCCTCCTGGTGGGACCAACCGGCAGCGGTAAAACCCTGCTGGCCCGGACGCTGGCCAGAATTCTCAAGGTTCCGTTCACGATCGCCGATGCCACTAATCTGACGGAGGCCGGTTATGTCGGCGAGGATGTGGAAAATATCCTGGTCTCCCTGCTGCAGGCGGCCGATTATGATGTCGAGCAGGCCGGCCGTGGAATAATCTATATCGATGAGATTGACAAGATCGCCCGCAAGGGGGACAGTCCCTCGATCACTCGGGATGTTTCCGGTGAAGGGGTGCAGCAGGCCCTGCTTAAAATTTTGGAAGGCACCATTGCCAATGTCCCGCCCAAGGGCGGGCGCAAGCATCCGCAGCAGGAATTTATCAAGCTTGATACCCGGGATATTCTTTTTATCTGCGGCGGTGCCTTCAACGGTCTGGACGAGATTATTCAGCGACGGGTGCGCGGAAATGTCCTTGGCTTCCAGGTCGAAGACCGTCGCTCTTTTTCCGGCGTGGGGCGGGTCGATGCAGATCGGCGGGTAGCCCCCACCGATCTGCTTAAATACGGCCTGATCCCTGAATTCATCGGCAGGTTGCCGGTGATCGCCAGCCTGGGTGAACTTGATCATGCCGCCTTGGTCAGAATTCTCATGGAACCACGCAACGCCTTGGTCAAACAGTACGTCAAACTTTTCAAGATGGATCAGGTTGACCTGGAATTCAGCCCGGCAGCGCTGGATAGTATTGCACGGTTGGCGGTGGAGCAGAAAACCGGGGCCCGCGGGCTGCGCTCAATTCTGGAAAGCGTCATGAATCCGGTCATGTTTGATTTGCCGGATACGGATGCGGTAAAGTGTGTGATCGAGGAGGAAGTCATCTTGAACGCAGCTCAGCCCCTGTATCTCTATGAAAATAAAAATAAGCCTGAAAATAAGGTGGAATCGGCTTAAAAGCTAGCTTTTTGCCTTGACTAGGGGGATCGGTTTTGCTATAAGGCCACTTACTTTAAGCCAATCTTGCTGTGGGGAGGGGGATCGATGACAAAGGCTGAAATGATTGAGGCGATTGCCGCAAAAGCAGAGGTTACCAAGGCAGCATCAGAAAAAGTTTTAAAAGCCTTCACTGAGGTCGTGAAGGACGAGCTGGTCAAAGGGGAGAAGGTTGCTCTGGTAGGATTCGGAACCTTTTATGCGGTTTTCCGCCCGGCCCGAACCGGTCGAAACCCCAGAACTGGGGACGATATCGAGATTGCGGCCAGTAATGTGCCGAAATTTAAGCCTGGGAAAGCTTTAAAAGATAGTTTGAATTAAGAAAATAAAGCGGTTGTGGGCGGGTAGCTCAGTTGGGAGAGCACCGGCCTTACAAGCCGGGGGTCACAGGTTCAAGCCCTGTTCCGCCTATTGCTTTTTTTGGGGGGCGTAGTTAAGTTGGTTATAACGCCGGCCTGTCACGCCGGAGGCCGCGAGTTCGAGTCTCGTCGCTCCCGCCATAAAATCTTAAAAGAGCTGCTTGCCTTCGGCAAGCAGCTCTTTTTTCTTGGTGACATCCAGAATTTAAGTTTATTTCCGCTTTGTCGGAATAGGAGTTTTATTGATGGACTATAAAGATACTTTACATCTGCCGCAAACCGGGTTTCCCATGCGGGCCAATCTGCCGCAGCGGGAGCCTGAAACCATCACCCGCTGGCAGGAAGAAAAAATCTATCAGCGTATCCTGGAACGGCATCAGGGGCAGCCTGCCTTTGTTCTCCATGACGGTCCGCCCTATGCCAACGGCCATCTCCATATCGGGCATGCCCTCAATAAAATTCTGAAAGATATCATTATTAAATCACGGAGTATGACGGGTCGACTTTGTCATTATGTTCCGGGCTGGGATTGTCACGGTTTGCCGATTGAACATCAGGTCGACAAGGATCTCGGGAAACGGAAAGCGGAGCTGACTCAGGCGGAGATTCGCCAGGCGTGCCGGCGTTATGCCGAAAAGTTTATCGCTATTCAGCGGGAAGAATTTGAACGGCTCGGGGTTTTGGGTGAGTGGGAGCGTCCCTATCTGACAATGAACTATCAGTATGAGGGGGCGATTGTCCGCTGTCTGAGTAAATTTGCTGCCGATGGCAGTCTGTTCAAAAGCAAAAAACCGATTTACTGGTGTGCTTCCTGCTGTACCGCCCTGGCCGAGGCCGAGGTCGAATATGAGGATGAGAGCTCGTCTTCGATCTATGTCAAATTCAGTTTACTTGAGGATCTGGGCGATAAATATCCGTTTCTTGTCGGTCGTGACGCGTCTCTGGTGATCTGGACAACCACTCCGTGGACGATTCCCGCCAATCTGGCGGTGTGTCTCCATCCAGATCTTGAATATGTCGCCCTGGAAACTACGGCCGGAGTTCTGATTGTTGCCGATGGCCTGCGGGAAACCTTTCTGCGGGAGACCGGATTGGGGGAAGCCCAGGTGCTTGGGTCTCTTCGGGCTCTGGACCTCGAAAATTGTCATTGCCGGCACCCTCTTTACGAGCGCCGTTCGCTGGTGATTCTGGGTGGCCATGTTACCCTTGAGGCCGGCACCGGTTGCGTGCATACGGCTCCTGGACATGGGCAGGAAGACTATGAAGTGGGATTGGCTTATGGCCTCGAGGTCTATGCCCCGGTTGATGATCAGGGCTGTTTTACAGCCGAGGTCGATTTTTTTGCCGGGCAATTTGTGTTTGCCGCCAATCCCGCGGTTATTGCCAAGTTGAAGGAGCTGGACCGGCTGGTTGCGGAAAAACCTTTAACGCATTCCTATCCGCACTGCTGGCGCTGTAAAAAACCGATTATTTTTCGTTCCACCGAGCAGTGGTTTATCTCGATGGAAAAACAGGGTTTACGGAAAAAGGCCCTGGCGGAGATCAATAAGGTCGAATGGATTCCATCCTGGGGGCGGGAGCGGATTTTCGGTATGATTGAAAATCGTCCGGACTGGTGTATCTCTCGGCAGCGGATCTGGGGGGTGCCGATTGCCGTTTTTTACTGTCTTAAATGCGGCCGGACCATCATGCACGAGGAGGTGATGAGTCGGGTTGCCGATCTCTTCAGTGAACATGGGGCCGATATCTGGTTTGAACGGGACGCCGCTTATTTTCTGCCGCAGGGTTTTGCCTGTCCAGATTGTGGCGCGGTTGATTTCGCAAAGGAGACCGATATCCTGGATGTCTGGTTTGATTCCGGAGTCAGTTTTGCCGCAGTTCTCAATAACCGGGACTATCTGGGGGGAGCTCCGGCGGATCTTTATCTGGAGGGCAGCGATCAGCATCGAGGCTGGTTTCACAGCTCCCTGCTGGCCTCGGTCGGGGTCAGCGGTAAGGCTCCTTACCTCTCGGTCCTGACCCATGGCTTCGTGGTTGACGGCCAAGGCCGGAAAATGTCCAAGTCTTCGGGCAACGTCGTGGCTCCTGAGAAGGTCATAAAGAAATTCGGGGCTGAAATTCTGCGTCTCTGGGTCGCTGCTCAGGATTATCGTGATGATATCCGCATTTCCGAGGAAATTCTTGCCCGACTGGTTGAGGCTTATCGCCGGATTCGCAATACGTTTCGTTTTCTGCTGGGCAATCTCAGTGACTTTAATCCCGGTCGGGACGCTTTGCCCTATGAGCAACTTCAGGAAATTGATCGTTTTATCCTGCATGAACTTTTTCGCCTGCAGAAAAGGGTGCTCAAGGCCTATGCTGATTATGAGTTCTATGTAGTTTATCATGCCGTGCAAAATTTCTGTACGGTTACCCTGAGCAGTTTTTATCTGGAAGTGGGTAAGGATCGCCTTTACATCCTGCGCCGCAACCACCCTCTGCGGCGTTCGGCCCAGACCATGCTGCATACGGTACTTGATGTTTTGGTACGTCTTTGCGCCCCGATTCTGGCTTTTACTGCGGATGAAGTCTGGAGCTATATGCCGGCGGTCGAGGGCAGTGTTCATCTGGAGGATTTCGCGGTCTTGCCGGGGGTCTATGATAATCCGAAGCTGGCCGCCACCTGGAATGAAATCATCCATCTTCGGCGCCAGGTGCTTAAAGAACTCGAAGGGGCCCGGCAGGCCAAGGTAATCGGCAATTCCCTTGAAGCGCGGGTGGCGCTTGCTGCCCGGGGCCGGAGCTTTGAGTTGCTGGAGGCGTATCGTGACCAGCTTAAGGATATCTTTATTGTTTCTCAGGTCGGTCTGGTCGCGTTGGCTGAAGGAGAATCCGGCGGCGAGGATAATCCCGACCTTAAGATCATGATTTTACCGGCCGAAGGAGTAAAGTGCGCTCGCTGCTGGTGCTATAGTGAAACGCTCAGCCCGGCTGAGGCTGAATTTCCGGGGATTTGTACCCGTTGTCTGGAACAACTGCAGACAACGGCCGCTTGAGGGTTCTTTTGGGGGCATTTATCAGCTTTGGCAAATGGAGAAAAAATGTTTAAACATGTTCATTATACGGAGGTTGCGGCGGAAGCGGTGGCGGTGGCCGGAGCTGAGCGGGTCAGCGTACGTTGGGTTATCAGTGATGCGGATGGCGCCCCCACCTTTGCGATGCGGATTTTTGAGTTTGAACCCGGCGGTCATACTCCTTATCACGCCCATGCCTGGGAGCACGAGATTTTTATCCTTGAAGGGGATGGCTTTTTGACCGTTGAAGAAGAAAAACGTTCGCTTAAATCCGGTGATGTTATCTTTTTGTCGGGGGGAACGACGCATAATCTTACGGCCGGCAGCAAGGGCCTGCGGATGATGTGTCTGGTTCCGGTTGGTTGTCGCTGATTTTGAGCCCGATTGATTATGAGACCGGGTAGGGGTTGATTATGATAAATCTGCAAACCAGTGATTTGAGGATTCAGGAAACCAGGCATCTCTCGCCGCCGGCGGTACTGCTTAATAAATATCCCCTGTCCGAGGTCGGGGCCCGTTTTATTCTGAAATCCCGGCTGGAAATTGCCGGAATCTTGGCGGGCAGGGATGAGCGTCTGCTGGTGGTCGCAGGCCCTTGTTCGATTCATGATCCGGTGGCGGCTCTCGATTATGGACGACGTCTGCGGGAACTGGCCGAGCTTCATCGCGAAGAGCTGCTGGTGGTGATGCGGGTGTATTTTGAAAAGCCCCGAACCGTGGTCGGCTGGAAGGGCCTGATTAATGATCCCGGAGTTGACGGCAGTTTTGCCATTAATGAAGGCTTGGAGATGGCGCGTCGGCTTTTGCTTGAGTTGACCGCCCTGGAGATGCCGGCCGCCACCGAATTTCTCGATACGATTATTGGTCAGTTTATTGCTGATCTGATCAGTTGGGGCGCGGTTGGCGCAAGGACCACCGAAAGTCAGATTCATCGTGATCTGGCTTCCGGTCTGTCAATGCCGGTAGGTTTCAAGAACGGGACCGACGGTGATGTGCAGGTGGCTATTGATGCGGTCCGGGCGGCGCGGACCCCGCAATGGTTTCCCTCTATTACCCGAGAGGGGGTGGCGGCGATTCTGGCGACCAAAGGGAATGAATGGGGGCATATCGTCTTGCGCGGAGGCAGTAAGAGCGGACCTAATTACCAGGCCGCCGCGGTCGGCTTGGCGGTGGCGGCCCTGAAAGGTTTGGGCCTGCCGCCTTATCTGATGATAGATTGCAGTCACGGCAACAGTTGCAAGGATCATCTTCGGCAGATTGAGGTCGCCCGTGATGTTGCCGCGCAGATCAGTGCCGGTAACCGCAATATCTGTGGCGTTATGCTGGAAAGCTGCCTTGTGGAGGGACGTCAGGATTATAAGGATAAGGACTCCGCACACTATGGTCAGAGTATCACCGATGCCTGTCTTTCAATTGAACAGACCGCCGGGCTTCTGCATGAGCTGAGGGACGCTGTTGGGTTCCGCCGACAACGTTTCTGAAGGTTTGGTGTGCGCCGCGGCGCTGTTTTTAAGCTCCGGGTCCATCATTTCCCGATATTCGGCTTCACTCATAACCTTGACGCCCAGGCTTTGGGCGGTCGTCAATTTTGCGGCCCCGACCTTCTCTCCGCAGATCAGATAGTCGGTTTTACGGCTGACGCTTTTCTGGACCAGCGCGCCCCTTTTTTGAGCTTCGGTCTCCATCTCTTCGCGACTTCCTTTTTGCATTTTTCCTGTAAACACAATGTGTTTTCCTGATATCGCAGTCTGTGGGGTGGTCTTTTCGCTGCGTTGGGATGTGAGGCTCAGATTGAAGCCGAGATTCAGCATCTGTCTGATTTCGGCACGCTGTTGTCTGAGACCGGCGGCAATGGCCTGCGCGGTCAGATCGGCAAAACCGGAGATGGCGGCAATCCTGGCTGGGTCGATGTCGGCCAGTAACTCCTGCAGGGGAATGTGGCTGAGCAGCCGGCGGCTGTCGCCGCGCCCCAGGGAGGGAATGCCGAAAGCGGCCAGAAAGCGCCAGTCGGCAACCGCTTTTTCGCGACTGATGCTGAGTCCCGTCAGGAGGTTGGTAGTCTGTTGCGGACCAAAGCCCAGACGGCTGAAATCATCAGGTTTCATGGCGTAAATGCGGGCCAAACTGTCAAAGTTTCCGGCTACGAGCCGGCGCACGGTTTTGATGCCGAACCAGTCGGCCGTTCCCAGGGTCTTGAACCAGTGCAGCAAGCGTTGTTCAAGCTGAGCCGGACAGCTGGAATTTGGGCATTTAAGAAAGTCATTCCGCCAGAGGAGAAAGGCGCCGCAACTCGGACATCTTTCGGGCAGGATGACTTCGCGGGAGCTTTCGATTACTCTTTCAAGTTTTGGTATGACCTCGCCGCTACGGATGATTTCAATTCTAGCTCCGGGTCCGAGCTGTTTTTCCTTGACTAGGCCGGCATTGTGAGCCGTGACCCGTCTGATGGTGGCCCCGGAAAGGTTGGTCGGCTCAACCTCAAGGACCGGCGTGACGGCGCCGGTCCGCCCGACCTGCCAGGTAATCTTCTGCACTCTGGTTCTGGCGATTTCTCCTTTGCTCTTGATGGCGATCTGCCAGCGGTAATGATGGTCGGTAAAGCCCAAAATGGTTTTCAGGGCGGGATCGACGACTTCCGCGACCAAACCGTCCATCGGATAATCGGTTTGTTCTTCGAGGTCATTTTTCAGAGTTTCAATTTCGGCCAGCAGCTTTTTCCCTGAACCGCGCCAGGATGGTAGTTGCCGGTAAGGGACGAAGCGCACGGCTCCGGCGGCCAGGGCCTGTTCGGCGTAAGGATTCAAGCTGTCCGAGTTGATAATGCCAACAACCAAATTGCGGGGATGTTCAAAATGGGCGGCCAGAAACTCGGAAAAATAAGTGTTGCTGATCACGATCTCTCCCAGACCTTGTCCGCGGCCGCCGATAGGAATTACCCCCTTAAGCAGGGCGGAACTGATTTCATAGCCGGTTTCACCGTTACCTCGGGTTGTGAAAATCTGGCCGTCATCGCGGGCGGCGAGGCCGTCCAGTTTGGGGGTGACTAAAAATTCCGGGGTGGCCAGACCGTTGTCGGTGGCAATTTTTTCGGCTCTTTCGACAAAACGAGCCAGGGCTGCGTTCGTGTAGGCTTTTTCGGTGGAAAGCATCGGTTGCGGGTGATGGATTTCGCGGCGCCCGCTGAACTGTTCCGGTTCGACCTGGTGCAGAAATGGATGGCCCGGGTTCAGATGGCGCAGCTGTTCGACCAGCTCATCATATTCGCTGTCACTGATCAGGGGGGTTCCCTGGCGGTAGGCATGATTATAATGTCGCAGCTTTGCGACTAGTTTTTCGATATCGACTGCGACGATTGCGTCTGGCATGGGGGTCTCCGGTTTTTAGTTGCAGTTGTTTTTCTCTGATGCTTAAACTGGGCAAAGCTTTTACCCAGCGCGGAAAAAGGGAGCCTAAGTTTGAGTTCCGGTACCTCGAGGGCGATCCAGGCCGTAAAGGTGTTGCTGTTGGGTCCTGGAAAGAGGTGGTAGCTGTCTTTCCACGGATAGTTGCGGGCCGCCTGAGCAACCTCCTGAATCAATCTGTCGGTATCCTTGTCTCGGTATTCTTTCAGGATTATTGATTATTGGTCTGGCGTCGAACCAGTAGCGGTCCGGGATATCGGGAGCGATGCGCAGGGGCGCTTGGCCATGGCGTTTACGCCAGCCGACGACATCGTAGACCGTGTAATGATCGGCGTGGCTGGGCTTGGCCGCAACCCAGGTATGAATTGCGAACCAGCCGCGCCAGCCCCAGGCCCGGGCGCCGTAGACCTGGAGTATGGCTTCGGGTACGGCTTGCGGATCAGGGGCGATGCCGGCGGACTCACGGCGGGCTTCGCGCCAGTCCCGATGCAAAAAGTTGCCGTCGAAGTAGAGTCCTGCCGCCAAAAAGAGCAGCAGGGCCACTGCGAATCTATAGGGAGGAGCTGATTTTGTCAATCTTGCGGTGCTCCTAAAAAGTCAATTCTGTTTTTTGGCGGCGGCTTGCTGAACTGGAAAACGGCCGGGCATAATTTTTTGCTGAATTCTCCGTCGGCGCTAATCTGGGTTTGCCCGCCTGCCAGCTCCATGACCGGCAGGCTGAGCAAGGCTTGGGGCAGGTCGCAAGCCTTGCCCTGGTTCAAGTTTTGTCGCGCCTGTTGCAGAATGAGGATGCTGTCGTAAGCATACAGGTCATAGATGGAGGCGGTTTCTCCATAGTGTGTCTGATAAAGGTCGCGGTAATTCTGGGATCTTGGCGGAGCCGGGGTCAGATTGCCGCAGAAGTCGAGAAAAACCGTGCCTTCGAGAGCCTTTCCATTTTCTCCGGCGCGGCGTGGGGGATGGCCGCCGATGATGCCATAAATCCGGCATTGCTCAAGACCGAAGAAGCGGAGTTGCGGGGCCAGAAGGCGCAGGCGCGGGTAAAAATCGGCGATAACCAGGGCGGAAAAAGGATAGTCGGGCCGGAGCTGGACAGTATGGTTGAAAAATGATTGAGGAAAGGCCGATTGGGACTCGAGGGTCTGCAGAAGTTTGATCGCGGAACTGAAGTCAACACTATGCGGGTCGTAAAAACTTTCCCTGACCAGGCTGTGGGTCTGCTCTGGCCCGAGGTTTGCGATCAGGCTGGCGCGAAAATCCCGACCGAAGTCATTTTCAGGATAGAGCAGGGCGATTTTTTTTTCTTCTCCCTGCCTGAGTAATTCCGCCAGAGCCCGGCCCTGGTTGGCGGCGCTTAAGAAATGCTGAAAGATCAGACGGTTTCGGGCGCAGAGTTCGGGCCGCGGGGCCCAGAGCATGATGGGCAGATTCAAGGCGATGGCCTGGTTGACGCTGGCGTCGGCCAGGCGGCTTTGCAGGGGGCCGAGGACCAGCACCACCTGATTTTTTCTGAACAGAACCAGAGCCCGGGCGGGCTCGACGGCAGTGGAGTCGACGATCAGCAGCCGCCACATTTCGGGTTGGATTTCAGCCTCGGATTTTAAAGCGAGCCTGAGTCCACGTCGAAGGCGTTGACCGATTTCCCGATAAGCGCCGGCGACCGGCAGGTAGACTCCGATTTTCCAGGTTTCAGTCTTGGTCGGTCGCGGAGCGGACGGCAAGCTCAGAGGATAAACTGTGGCTGGTTCGGATCCGGACTTGCCGGGGCCGATAACCATTTCCCTGATTGAACTGATAGCCGGAGCGGTCGCGGCCTGCAATATGATGGATAAAAAAAGAAAGGCGGGGAAAAGTCGAGACATTGTTTAAAATCACGGTCTCCGGTTGTAAGGTTCCGGCAGCACGGTGTGGGAATGAGAGGGTCGTCTCGCCGCTTCGACTTCGACCTGCGGCGTCAGCGGAGGCTTCTTGTGAAGGTTCCATGGTTATTTACTTTTTTGCGGTCTGATGTCAACTGCTTTCCGTAAGTTATAGGATTTTTCGGAGGACTTTGTGAATCTGATACTGTTGCAGGCTGAAGATTTTGTGGCGCCGCACAGGGTGCTTTTGCGCGACCGGCGGGCCCGGCATATTCGAAAAGTGTTGCGGGCGGATCCGGGTTTTTCTCTGCGGGTTGGTCTGGTGAACGGCAATTTGGGACGGGGATTGATTTTGGCCTGTGGCCGCGATCAGGTTGAAATGGAGGTTGCTTTGGTCTCGTCTCCGCCGCCGCCCTTACCGATAACCCTGCTTCTGGCCCTGCCCCGGCCCAAGGTTTTCAAAAGAGTGCTGGCGGCGGCCGTGACTATGGGGGTTAAGCGAGTGTTTCTTTTTAATACGTGGCGGGTGGAGAAAGGTTACTGGCAGACCTCTCTGCTGCAACCGGAATCGTTGCGGCAGATTTTATTCGAGGCGCTGGAGCAGGCCGGGGATACGCAGTTGCCGGAAGTCTTTTTCAGGCCCCGTTTTCGTCCTTTTGTCGAGGATGAGGTCCCCGACCTGGTCGCCGGTCGCAAGGCCTGGTTGCTGCATCCCGATTCCGATTCGATTCCGATTCTGGGTCTGAAGGAACTCGCTTTGCTGGCCGTTGGTCCCGAGGGTGGCTTTATCCCTTTTGAGGTGGAACTGCTGGCCCGGGCTGGACTGCAGCTGGGGGGGCTGGGGACGCGAATTCTCCGGGTGGAGCAGGCGGTCCCAGCGATTTTGGGCAGATGTTTGGGGTCGGGAGGCAGATGAGTCTTTATCAATAATGTGAGGGTAAGAAATCATTTTCGCCGTGGTCAGAACAGCGCGATTCTTTGCACAGTCTTCAGCTGCGGCGAGGCTTTGGCGGCGAAGTTTCCAGAGGCGTGAAATCGAGAAGGGGTTCGGTTTCGCGCCTTTTCGTATCATCGGTGAGCTTCGAGTCAAGGTGGGTTAAATAAATTAAAAAAAACTTTTTTTTATTCTTGACAAAAGGTGGTCGGTAACTGTAACAAGGTGGGTAAAAGTGGTAAATTGTGGGTTATTTTATCTCGTGGGTTGCATAAAAAGGCTCGGAATGGCTTTTCGTGGTCGATATGAATATTCCCTTGATCCCAAAGGCAGGCTTAATATCCCCGCCAAATTCAGGGAAATTATCGTCCATGATTACAACTCTGAGTTGGTGATCACTACGTCGATTGATGGTTGTCTCGACTGCTTTCCGCTGGCGGAGTGGGTCAAGGTCGAAGAAAAAATCAATGCCCTGCCGACCAGCCTTGAAATTAAACGTTTTCGGCGTTTGTATATATCCGGTGCGGTGGAATGTTCTCTTGACAAGCAGGGGCGTATCCTGCTGCCGCCTTCCTTGCGCAGCTGGGCCGGTCTTGACCGCGAGGTCAATAATGTGGTGATTGCCGGCCAGATCAACCGTTTGGAACTCTGGAGTCAGGAACGCTGGAATCTGGAAACTCAGGCGGCGGTTTCGTCAGAGTCAACCGAGAAGGTTACTAAGCTTTTCAAAGAGATCGGGCTGGCCATCTGAACCGGACTGCGACCTGGGGCGGCTTGAAGGTTTCCGGCGACCGGAAGCAATGGCAGCTGGGGAAGGCGGATTGATGGAACATGTTCCGGTTCTGCTGGCTGAAAGCGTGGCGTTGTTGCTGTCGGGTCCGCTGCTTCTCCGTGGGCGGGCTTTGATCGTTGACGCCACTTTCGGCGGCGGTGGCCATAGCCGGGTTCTTCTGCAGAAAAGTTCTTCCGCAGTACGAGTGCTTGCTTTTGACCGTGATCCGGCGGCCGTGGTCAGAGGCGCCGCCCTGCGTCGGGAATATCCTGACCGCTTCCAGCTTCTTCCGGGAAATTTTGCTGATTTGGGACACCTGCTGGACAAATCAGGCTGTGGACTGATTGACGGCTTGTTGCTGGATATCGGGCTTTCCAGTTTTCAGCTGGAAGAGGCGGGCCGGGGATTCAGTTTTCAGTCTGAGGGTCCGCTGGATATGCGTATGGATCCGCATGGTGGCGTGCCGGCGGCTGAGATTGTCAATCAAGCAGACTGTCGGAGCCTGACCGGAATTTTTCGTGATTTCGGTGAAGAACCTTATGCCGCGGCAATTGCTCGAAAGATCGTTGCGGTCCGGGAAAACCGGCCTTTGCGGACAACCCGCGATCTGGCGTCTTTGATTGAAGAAATGGTGCCGGCCTATAAAAAATCCCGGCGTCACCCCGCGACCAGGGTGTTTCAGGCCTTGCGTATTTATGTCAATGACGAACTCGGAGCTTTAGAGCGGGTGTTGGAAAGTGGATTGGAAAGGCTGGCGCCCGGCGGCAGGATGGTGGTTATCGCCTATCATTCTCTTGAAGACCGGTTGGTGAAAGCCTTTTCGCAAAGGGTTTCTCGGGGCTGTGTCTGTCCTCCTAAAATTCCGGTTTGTGTCTGTGGCGGAAAGGTCCGAGCGGTTATCTTGACCAAAAGCGGGGTTCGTCCCGGAGAGGCTGAAGTCGAACGTAATCCCCGCAGTCGCAGTGCCTGTTTGCGGGCCCTAGAAGTTGTTTAGAGGTGAGCGCTGATGGTGTCCGGGCTTCAGACTTCGTCTTGGAGCCGGATTAACGGTCTTCTTCTGTTTCTGCTGGTCGGCTTGATTTTTTACTGCTCATGGTTGAACAATAAGATTGTTACCAGGAGCTATAAACTGAATGATTTAAGACGGGAAGAAAAACAGCTGATCGAAGAGCGGGATAAATTGCAGGCTGAGCTGGCAACCTTGCAGAGGCCTCAGAATCTGGTGCTCTTGGGTAAACTGCTGGGTTTAAAGGAACCAAAATCCGGGCAAAAGATTATACTACCATGAAACGCAAGACCAGTGGACCCAGAAAAGAACGGCGTCGTCTGCAGCTGCGCATTAACCTCGTAGCCGGCGTCGTCGTTTTTAGTTTGGTTGCCGTGGTGGCTCGGGCCTATTATCTGCAGGTGGTAAAACATGACTACTATCTGGCCCGACAGCAGCAGCAGAGCAGCTCAAATTTGCTTGTCCAGTGTGAGAGAGGCGATATCAGATCGGCCGATGGCGGGGCCATGGCGATCAATGTCAAAGGCCATTCGCTTTATGCCGAGCCGCGAATGATCAAGAATCAAGGACAACTGGCCCGGCAGCTGGCTCCGCTGCTTGAGCTGCCGGTCGAAGACCTGGAACGGCGCCTGGGCGGTGGCGGCGGTTTTGTCTGGCTCAGGAGGAGACTGAGTCCGCTGCAGGTGGAAGCCCTGCAGCCCTGGTGTGAAAAAAATTCGGGCCTGGCCCTGCTCAAGGAAAATCAGCGGGTTTACCCTAATCGGGAGTTGGCCGGCCAGATCGTGGGCTTTACCGATATTGACTGTCGTGGCCTGGAGGGCCTGGAGCGCCACTACGAGAAATATCTGCGCGGCCAGCAACTGTTTCTTTCGCTGGAGCATGATGCCCGGCGTCAGGTTGTGGAAAGTTCGAAATACCCGGAACTGGATTACTATAAGGGTAAAACGGTTTATTTGACGCTGAACCGCCACCTGCAGGTCTGGGCCGAACAGGAGCTCGAAAGCGCGGTTTTGGCAAGTCGGGGCAAAGGGGGCGTCGCTCTGGTCATGGATGCTGGGGATGGCGCGATTCTGGCGATGGCTCAATATCCGCGTTTCAATCCCAACAGTAAACAGAAACACAATCCGGCTCTGTGGCGCAACCGGGCGGTGACCGATCTTCTCGAACCCGGATCCACTTTTAAGGTTTTCACTCTGGTGGCCGCTCTTGAATCCGGGGAGTTCTCCCTGGCTGACCGCATTGATTGTGAAGATGGTAGTTTCCAGGTTGGGGGTCGTACGATTCACGATACCCATGAACATGGTCTTTTACGTCTGGACGAGGTTCTGAAATATTCAAGTAATATCGGCTGTTCGAAGGTGGTCAGCGCCGTTGGCGCCGAGCGTTTTTATAAAGTTCTGCGGGGGTTTGGTATTGGCGACAAGAGCGGGATTGATTTTCCGGGTGAGCCCGCGGGTCAGTTGCGTCCCTGGCTGCAGTGGCAGCCTATTGATCTCTGCAATCTGGCTTTTGGTCAGGGGCTGGCCTTGACCTCGGTGCAACTGACGGCCGCCTATGCCGCATTGGCAAACGGAGGTTATCGGGTGACACCGTACCTGGTTTCCAGGATCGTGAATGGAGCGGGCTGGACGGTTTATGAGCACGCTTCAAAGCCCCGGGTCAGACGCGCCTGTAGTCCGCAGGTCGCCGCTCAGATTGATCAGGCTTTAGGGCTGGTAGTGGAAGATGATGGTACCGCCCCACAGGCCAGAATTTCCGGATTGCGCGTGGCCGGGAAAACCGGGACCGCACAGAAATTTGATTTCGGCGAAAAAAAATATTCGCGCAAGGACTACTGGGCCTCGTTTGTCGGCTATGTTGACGCACCGTCCGGGCAGTCGCGCAAGATTGTTTATGTCATGGTCGATGAACCTCGCATCTCGATCTACGGCGGCATGGTCGCGGCTCCGGCTTTCCGACGTCTTAATCAGCGGCTGGCCAGTTATTTTAATTATTATGCGGAAAATGGGGAAACGGAGCTGGCTTTGTCCTTGCTGGCGAGTGAAGGGGGGCGGAGTGACCTGGTTCCGGGTTCGGCCGAGGAAAATTCAGTGGGGCCGGAGGATTCGTTCACGCCGCAGATTATGCCTGATTTTACCGGGCGTACGATCCGCGAAGCGCTGGCCCGGGTCGGAGCTTATCGCGGCCGGGTCAGGATCTTCGGTGAGGGCCGGATTATAGCGCAGGAACCGGTCCCGGGAACCAGGCTGGAGCCGGGGCAGAATCTAAATTTCAGTCTGCGCCGTGAAAGTTGATAAAGGGGAAACCGACTTTGTTCACGCTTAATGAATTGGCTGGTCAGCTGGCGGCTCGTCCCCTGCCGTTTTGTCAAAGGCTTGATCCGGAGACGCAGGTGACTGGGGTCAGCATTGACAGTCGCCGGTTACGGCCGGGCGAACTTTTTGTGGCGCTGGCCGGAGCGCGTTTTGACGGGCACGATTTTATTGATCAGGCGGTGAGCCGAGGCGCGACGGCGGTGGTTTTTGCCGCTCAAAAACGAAGTTTTTCCGATCTGTCCCAGCGTTATCCCGGGGTTTTCTGGCTTCCGGTAGCCGATCCCCTGGCCGCTCTCGGCAGCCTGGCCCGAGCCTGGATCAAACGGGTGGGGCCGCGGGTGATCGCGGTTACCGGATCCAACGGCAAATCCACGACCAAGGAGATGCTGGCGCATATTCTGGCGCCGCATTTTCGCGTACATAAGACGGCCGGCAATTATAATAATCGCATCGGTTTGCCCCTGACGCTTTTTGCCATGCCCGAGGATTGTGAGGTGGTGGTGCTGGAAATGGGCATGAGTGAGCCTGGTGAAATAGCTGACCTGGCGGCTCTGGCGACCCCCGAGATCGCGATTCTGACCGGGGTGGCGGCGGCCCATCTTCAGGGGCTGGGTTCACTGGCGGCGGTGGCCCAGGCAAAATGTGAGATTATGACAGGGCTCAAAAACGGCGGCAGTCTTGTGTACGATGCCGATGATCCCTGGTTGGGTCGAATGGTTCCGGCTTTGGCGGCCGAGCCTTCGGCGGCGTGTTTTAAACTGTTGCCGGTTTCCTGGTATGGCGCGACTGAGGCCGTCGTTAGAGTTTCTGAAATCTGGCTGACTCCGGAAGGTTTTAGTTTCGTCCTGAGTCAAGATAGCCTTCGGGAGACCGTAGGATTGTCTTTATGGGGCCGCCATAACGTCAAAAACGCGGCCCTGGCGGCGGCGGCAGCCCTGCTTTTACCGGGGATGACACCCGCTTTGGTGGCGGAATCTCTGAAGCACTTTAAGAATTTAAGCGGACGCTTGCAGTGTTACCCTCTGGCGGGGGGCGGGTTGCTGGTCCATGACGCCTATAATGCCAATCCCGCTTCGCTGGAGGCCGCTTTAACCGCGGTTGCCGAACGTGGGGGGAGAAGATATCTGGCCCTGGTGCTAGGCGACATGAAAGAGCTGGGTCCAGAAAGCGCGGAGCTGCATCGGCAAATGGGACGCCGCCTGGCGGAAATCCGACCTGATCTGGTGGTTTTGCTGGGGGAGGAAGTCGAGGGTATGGCGGTATCCGCTCGCAACGCCGGGCTTCCCGGAGACCGCATTCGGCAATTTCCCGCCGGGGCTCAGGTTGAGGCTTTTAATTTCTTGCGCCGCCGGTTGCCGAAGGCGCCGCTGATTCTGGTCAAGGGCTCCCGTGCTCTGGCCCTGGAAAAGCTGGTCGAACCCATGCTTGATTTTTTTGAGACTGTCTGATGCTATATCATATTCTTTATCCGTTGCATGTTCTCTGGTCCGGTTTTAATGTTTTTCGCTACATTACCTTTCGGACTATTTTCGCGGCTCTGACCGCGCTCTTTCTGGCCTTTTACCTGGGACCGAAAGTGATTGCCTGGTTGCGAGATCTGCAGATCGGCCAGGTGGTGCGCACGGATGGTCCGCAGAGCCATCAGAGTAAAACGGGAACTCCGACCATGGGCGGTGTGTTGATCCTTTTTTCGGTTGCCGTGGCGGTATTGCTCTGGGCTGATCTGAGAGAAATCTACGTTTGGCTGGCTCTCGGAGTGGTCCTGGCTTTTGGGGCGATTGGTTTTGTTGATGACTATCGCAAGATTCTGAAAAAGAATTCCCGTGGGCTTTCGGCGCGGCAGAAACTTGGGGCCCAGTTTGCGGTGGCCCTGATTTTTGCGCTCGCAGTCTATGCCTTGCCGGGCTATTCAAGTGTTCTGACCGTGCCTTTTTTCAAAAAGATACTACCTGATTTCGGACTTCTTTATATTCCTTTCATGGCCTTGGTCGTAGTTGGCACTTCAAACGCGGTCAACCTGACCGATGGGCTTGACGGCTTGGCCACGGGACCGTCCCTGGTGGCTTTCGCCGTCTACCTGATTTTCAGCTATGTGGCCGGACACCGCCTGCTGGCGGAATATCTGCAGGTTCAGTATGTCAGCGGCGTCGGAGAAATGGCGGTTTTTTGCGGCGCCATGATCGGTGCCGCCTTGGGTTTTCTCTGGTTCAACACTTATCCCGCCGCGATTTTCATGGGGGATGTCGGTTCGCTTGCTCTGGGCGCCGGTCTGGGCGCGGTGGCTGCGGTGACCAAGCAGGAAATGCTGCTTTTTCTGGTCGGCGGTATTTTTGTGCTTGAAACCCTTTCCGTGATTATACAGGTGGCTTCATTTAAGTTGACCGGCCGGCGGGTTTTTCGGATGGCGCCTCTGCATCACCATTTTGAGCTCAAAGGCTGGGCCGAGCCCAAGGTCATTGTCCGTTTCTGGATCATTGCCCTGATCCTGGCTCTGCTGGCATTGAGCAGTCTGAAACTGAGATGACGGAAAATCAAACTACGGACAGTTCTTTTCCGGAAGTCCTGGTTGTCGGTCTGGGCCGCAGCGGCCTGGCGGCCGTCCGTTGGTTATTGCGACAGGGTTTGCGGGTCGCGGTCAGCGATATCCGTCCGGCGGCGCAGATGCATGATCTTCGCCGTGAACTTGAAGCGGCCGGGGTCAAGGACTTTGAATTCGGAGGGCACTCGGCGGCCTTTTTTATTCGTTGTCGCCGGATCGTTGTCAGCCCCGGGGTTCCCCTGGAGTTGCCGGTTTTCGCGGCGGCCCGGGCCGCCGGCGGTGAGATTATCGGCGAGGTCGAGCTGGCGGCTCGTTACTGCGGTTGCCCACTGCTGGCCCTGACCGGGACTAACGGTAAGACCACAAGTATCACCATGCTGG
>DSCM01000085.1 GCA_011049115.1 Pseudomonadota bacterium | reverse complement strand
GGGAAATCTGCGATCCCGGCAATCCGGCAGCCAACGCCAGGGGCTGCGTGGTCATTACTCCTCCGGCCAACGCCCACCTGGAAGGTGATCAATATATCTGCGATGAAGGTTATGAGTGGAATGCCGCGCTGACCGATTGTCTTCTGCGGGAGACATGTCCGGAACATGCTTTCAGATTTCAGCAGGAGTGTCATTGCGAGGCCGGTTATGCCTGGAACGCGGACCAGACCGCCTGCCTCAGGATTCACAGTCTTTACTATCCCCATGTGGCCTGTATCGATGGATGGCAAACCGAGATCTGTCTGATCAACCCCAGCGCCACGGAAATCCTGCATGGGAGCATCAAGTATTTCAGTAATTCCGGAATTCTGCTGGAGCCGGAACGGGTTCTGGCCCTGGCCCCGCATGCCCGTCATCAATTTACCCTGACGGCGGCTTCGCCCGGGGGCCGAGGATCTGGGCTATATCGTCTTTGCCTCTTTCTCCGAGACCATGTGCGGCTATCTGAAATTTTATCTCAATGGGAAATACCGCGTCGCCATTCCGGCTTCCCGGGAAAAGCTTGGAGATGACAACCTTTATATTTCACATATCGCCTCCGATTCAATCTGGTGGACCGGGATCAGTCTGCTGAACACCACTTCGGCCAGTAAACGAGTCACTTTTACTTTTGATGACGGCAGGGAGCGCTCGCTGGCCCTGGCCGGCAACCAGCATCGGGCTTTCCCGGTTGCCGAGCTTTTCGACTCGGAAAAACAGCCCGATATTCACTCGGCTGAAATAACGCAAGCCGCCGGGGTGGTCGGCCTGCAACTCTTTGGCGGGGGAAATCAGTTGAGCGGTATTCTTTTGAAAGACGCGACCGCGCCTGCGCTTTATTTTCCTCATCTGGTCAGCAATGATTTCTGGTGGACCGGGGTTGTCGCCTATAACCCTCGGCAAAGTTCCTGCAGCCTGAGAATCACGCCTTACGCGGAAGACGGTGAACAACTGACGGAGCAGACCTTCATCCTGGGCAGCCACGAGAAATATCTGGGAACCCTCTCCAGTCTTGATTTGCCGGAAAGATCGGCCTGGTTCAAGCTGGAAACCGATGTCGGCATAACCGGTTTTGAACTTTTCGGCACCAATGACGGTAATCTGCTGGCGGGTTACACCGGCGTCGGCAGCGCCTCTCGTAAAGCCATTTTTCCGAAACTAGAGGATGACGGCTGGACCGGAATCGCGTTTGCCAATATCGCTTCCGTTCCGGCCAATATCGCCGCCCTTACATTCTATAATGATGCCGGGGTGGCGGTAGCCAACGGCAGCCTCTTGGTGGGGGGCTGCGCCAAGGTGATGGGCAGCGCCGAAAACCTTCTTCGGGTTGATACCAGCGGAGCGACCTATATGGATTATTCTTCCGACTAGGAAGTGGTTGGTTTTCAGCTTAACGGCTCGTCGGACAATATGATGCTCGATGCCTTACCGGGACTTTGGCGGTGATGAAAGAGGATATGGGTCGCAAGGGGAAATCGCGCTTGAACCCGCCGCCGGTCGGGCAGAGGCTGCCTTCCGCCGATGGTTCTGCTTTTAGCGAGGCGGAGGTGGATGAAATTTTGCGCCCGGATAGTTCATGATTGGTTTAAAAAAACAGGAAATTGTTGGTTGTGATTTAGCGTCCGATAATCGCGGGGAGGACGCCGGTTGCTAATCTGCCGGTTTCGACAATGAAGGAGTCGACGATGAAAAAAAGATTTTCCCCGAAGCTTCTGCTGTTTGTTCCTTTCTGCATGGTCGCTCTGGGTTTTTCCCTGGCCCTGAAGCCGCTTTGCGGTCTGGCGGCGGAGAATGCTTATTATTATTTTCAGGGCGCGGCAAAGGTGGTTCTCAACCCCAGTCCCAATTTATTGGTTGTCAGCCGGTCCGCCACGGAAAAAGGCCTGACCGAGAAAGCCCTGGCCCGGGTCGGCGCGGAGCTCGATTCTTTAAGCGCGGTTCCGCAACTGCAGAGCCGGGGGCTGTCCCTTTATCGTCGGACCCCGGTGGCCGGCGGCCCCGGTACCCAGGCAAAATCCCTGAGCTCGCTGTTGCGGGAGTCGGAAACAAAAAATCTGGTGACTCAGCCGGTTTTCGAGCAGGGCCAGGCGCTGCTCATTCCGACGGCCGAGATCATTGTCACCTTTAAGACGGAAGCCGAGGCTGAAGTCGGCAGGCAGCGCTTGCAGACGCTGTTTGCCGCCGAGGGCATCAGCGAAAGCCGGGTGCTTGATCGGCAGAATCTTTTACTGACCATCTCCGCTCCAGGCGATGGACGCTGCTACGCGGTCTGCCGCCGTTTGGCGCAGGAGCGCGACATCAGTGTCGCCGAGCCCAATCATCTGGTCATCATGCTGGATGAACAGCGGCCCCAGGAGAAAACCCTGTCTGTCGGCATGGTTGCCGATCCGGGTCGGCTGATTGCCCTGCATGAGCCCCTGCCGTTACCCGCCGTTGCCAAACAGCCTGACCCGGCGGCGGCCTCCGGCTGGCAGGTGTTGTTCAGTCTCGATGCCGAAGCCGAGGTTTACCCTCCTCCCGGCTGGGCCTTGAAAACCGCGCCCGGCAAAAGCGCGGCGGCCTGGGGGCCGACCAATTATCGGGCTTTCAGCGGTAAACGTTCCCTGTATTGCGCGGCTTGGGGGCCTGACGCTGTCGTTCCTCCGGGCCCGGCCCCGGTGAATATGGGCGCCTATCTTTTTTCTCCGCCGCTGGCG
>DSCM01000084.1 GCA_011049115.1 Pseudomonadota bacterium | reverse complement strand
CGACAACATAACGATTGTTGGCGAGCTGATTACCCCGATCGCCATGGAAAAAGAATTACGCTTTGCTATTCGTGAAGGTGGTCGGACCGTAGGAGCCGGCGTCGTCAGTGAGATTATTGCCTAGACAAGCACTCTGGATGCAAGGCTTTTAAAGCGATTTCGAAGCCAGGGAGGGGTAAGTGAAAGTCCTCTCTGGCTTCAGTCTGTTTGTATGATAGGTAATGCTGGCAGAAAAAAGACCCAGTCCCTAATGAAAAACAGCAGATGGTCGTGAAGGGCCGTCTTGAAAGGTAAGGTTGCGAAATTACAATGCGCGATAAAGTGACGTTGGCATGCGGTCAGTGCAAAAGAAGAAATTATACGACTAAGAAAAATAAAAAAAATACTCCCGACAAGCTGGAGTTTAAGAAATATTGCCGTTTTTGTCAGGCTCATACCCCGCATAAAGAAACTAAATAAACTCAATTGCAGTTTTTACAGGCCAGTAGCTCTAATGGCTAGAGCACCGGACTCCAAATCCGGGTGTTGGGGGTTCGAATCCCTCCTGGCCTGCCAGGTTTTAAATTACCAAGCCAGATTTATAATTTACAGTAAAGGATTTGTAATTTGTCTTCAGCTAAGGAAAATATTACTGAGCTCGTTCAGTACCTGAAAGACTCAAAGGGGGAGATGAAAAAGGTCACCTGGCCCGGACGTAAGGCTACACTCGGCCTCACTTGGGTGGTGTTACTTACTGTATTTGTGATCTCTCTTTATCTGGGACTAGTTGATCTGGGACTGGCAAAACTGATTAAATTCATCCTCGCGGGCTAACACAGATGATCTGCGCGGCAGTGAGTACAGGGTAAGTTATGGCGAAGAAATGGTATGTGATTCATGCTTACTCCGGCTATGAAAACAAGGTCAAGCTGACCCTAGAGGAGAGAATCAGGCAGTATGGCCTTGCTGATATGTTTGACGAGGTGGTAGTGCCGACCGAGCAGGTTGTGGAAATGGTTAAAGGGAAAAGGCGTACATCACAAAGGAAATTTTTCCCCGGCTATGTTCTGGTCAAGATGGAAATGAATGAGGAGACTTGGCATCTGGTTAAAGGTACCGCCAAGGTGACCGGTTTTGTCGGAGGAGGTGACCGGGTCGAGGCCACAAGATCAATCTCGGAAGCCGAAGCTCGCAGCCTGTTAGATCGTATCGCCGAAGGTGAAATGCGGCCTCAGCCCAAGGTCCTTTTTGAACTGGGTGAAAATGTTAGAGTGCTTGAAGGACCCTTTGCCAATTTTACCGGCGTTGTAGATGAAATTAATCTCGATAAGGGTAAAGTCAGGGTTTTGGTAAGTATTTTCGGACGTCCGACACCGGTTGAAATTGAATTCGGGCAACTTGAAAAAATCAGTTGAGTGGGTTTCGTGCTGGTGCAAGATACTGCAGCTGGCCCCCCTCAAGTCAGATTCTTAAGTAAAAAATCAAATTATTCCGGTATGTCCGGCCATTTCATTCAGGTCAGGCTTTGCCATAAGTCTTGTCCCTGTTTTTACGCGAATCCGCAGGAGAAAAAGGATGGCGAAAAAAATCACAGGTTTGATTAAACTTCAGATTCCAGCTGGGAAAGCTAACCCTTCGCCGCCAGTTGGTCCGGCGCTTGGTCAGCACGGAGTTAATATCATGGAGTTCTGTAAAGCCTTCAATGCCAGAACCGATGATCAACAGGGGATGATAACCCCGGTTGTCATTACAGTTTACGCTGATCGCAGCTTTAGCTTTGTAACTAAGACTCCGCCGGCGGCAGTGCTGCTTAAAAAAGCGGCCAAGATTGAAAAAGGCTCTGGTGTCCCGAACAAGAATAAGGTTGGTAAGGTGACACAGGCTCAGATCAAGGAGATAGCGGAGCTGAAATTGGTTGACTTAAATGCTGTTGATCTTTCTGCCGCCACCAAGATTATAGCCGGGACGGCGCGCAGTATGGGGATTGTAATTGAATGACCGTTGTTTAATTTGATAAATAGATCAATTACTGATGGGAAGGTTAAAGCACCTGCGGCAATAAAGTTCAGAAAAAGGCCTTGAGCGGCACTGTTAAGCCCTGTACCATAGCCTAAGCTTTCGAGACGCTGGTCCTTGGGTGTTTTTATAAGACCATTTCAATTTATGAGGAAATAATGGCTAAACGAGGAAAGAATTATCTGGCCAAGCGCGCAGGGGTTGATTCGCAGAAAAAATATGCGCTGGGCGAGGCTTTGGAACTGTTGAAAACCATGCCGGTGGCGAAATTCAATGAAAGTGTTGATGTGGCCGTGCGACTGGGGGTTGATCCTCGTCATGCTGATCAAATGGTTCGCGGCGCGGTAGTCCTGCCCCATGGGACAGGCAAGAGTGCTCGAGTCGTGGTTTTTGCCAAGGGTGAAAAGGAAATTGAAGCGAAAGCCGCCGGGGCCGATTTTGTCGGGGGTGATGATCTGGCGAAGAAGATCACAGATGGTTGGCTCGATTTCGATAAAGCGGTAGCCACACCTGATATGATGGGGGTGGTTGGAAAATTAGGCCGGATTCTAGGCCCCAGGGGCTTGATGCCTAACCCCAAAATTGGGACAGTCACCTTTGACATCGAGCGCGCAGTTAGGGATATCAAGGCTGGGAAGGTAGACTTTCGGGTCGAAAAAGCCGGTATTGTGCATGCTCCAGTAGGTCGTCTTTCCTTTGCCGCTGAAAATTTGCAGGAAAATATTGCGGCTCTGATTGAGACCTTGATCCGGCTAAAGCCGTCTTCAAGCAAGGGGAATTATTTGCGGGGGTTCACGCTTTCATCGACGATGGGTCCGGGGATCAGGATTGATCTAGCCAGTCTTTAAATCACTTGCAGTTTATTTATGCGATGATGGAAAATTAAGAGCATGAACTGATAAAAGAGCATGTTTGCGGGTCGTCAAGGCCGTCGTTGGCTGGCTTGGCATGTAAATATAAGAGTTATCGGGATCAATCTTAAGGATTTATGAGCTGAAGACCGTGGGTTGACTGCATTTGCGCAGGCGTAAGATCCTACCGAGGCTGTCTGACTATCCAGATCATGACTGGTTGGTTTGATAATTATAAAGCTCATTTGCCTTTTGAAATAACATCAGACTAAGGAGGTGAAAGAAGGTGAATAGAGCGGAAAAGCAGGCCCAGATTGATGGGCTGACAGCAAAATTCAAGGACGCGCAGGCTGCTTTTCTGACCGATTATCGCGGATTGAATGTTGAGAAACTTACGGTTCTGAGAAATCAGTTGCGTGAGAAACAGACTGAGTACAAGGTGGTCAAGAATACCTTGGCGCGAATTGCTGCCAAGGCATCTGGAAACGACATTTTGGCGGATTACCTTAAGGGACCCAGCGGGCTGGTCTTGGTGTATGGTGATCCGGCCGCTGCCGCCAAGGCTTTAGTTGAGTTCGCCAAGACTGAAACTAAACTGGAAATAATGGGTGGCGTACTCTCTGGATGCTATCTTGATAAAGACGGCTTGAAAAGGCTGTCCGAATTGCCCAGTCTGGATGTCATGCGGGCAACCTTGCTGGGTACCCTTAACGGTGTCCCCGGCGGCTTCGTCAATGTGCTGAGCGGCGTGGTAAGGTCGGCAGTACAGGTTCTGAACGCGATAAAAGAGCAGAAAGAGCAGAGTCAGCCAAACCAGTAGATACTGGATACTGGACTGCATCTGAAGTTGGTTTTCAGGTCAGTCTAAATTTAAAAATTCATAGTCAGATTACAATGTACATAGGAGTATCAAATCATGTCCATTACTAAAGAAGATGTCATACAGTTTATTGAAAATATGTCCGTTCTCCAGCTTTCGGAACTGGTTAAGGAGCTGGAAGAAAAATTTGGGGTTTCAGCCGCAGCTCCCATGGCTTTTGCCGCGGCTCCGGTTGCGGCCGATGCCGGCGCGGTAGCTGAAGAACAGACGGAATTTGATGTTATTCTCACATCTTTTGGCGACAAGAAGATTCAGGTAATCAAGGTTGTTCGTGAAATTACCGGCCTGGGCCTAAAAGAGGCGAAGGATGCGGTTGAAGGAGCTCCCAAGGCGATCAAAGAGGCCGTCAGCAAGGATGAAGCTCAAAGCCTGGTGAAGAAACTCGAGGAAGCCGGAGCTACTGCTGAGATTAAATAATTTCAGGATGACTGTTGTAAATCGTTAAGTTACTTCCTTGAAACGTAAGGGATAGAGCAGTCACAGCCTCTATCCCTTACGTTGTTTTTGTGTTTGTCGAAATCTGGTAGATGTCGACTGAAATTTTTTAGCCGGCAAACTATTCCCACCCCCTTGCATTTAGTTCATTACTTTAACTCTGGAATTATATGAGGTATAAAGTTCTATGGTAGCCCGGAATAGCCGTAACCTGCCTCGTCTTCGCTGTAACTTCGCTACTATTGATGAAGTTGCGGAAGTCCCCTTTCTGCTGGATCTGCAGCTTGACTCATTTAAGCGTTTTCTTCAAGATGATGTGCCTCCCGAGGATCGGGAAGACAGCGGCCTCGAAGGCGTTTTTCGGAGCGTTTTCCCGATCAAGGATTTCTACGGAACTTCTTCTATCGAATACGTCAGTTATAACCTTGGGACTCCACGTTACGATGACCGTGAGTGCATGCTTAAAGGACTTACCTATGCGCTGCCGATCAGGGTTAGAATCCGTCTGATTATTTGGGATATTGAAGAGGGCAGCGAACAGCGTTCCATTCGCGACATCAAGGAGCAGGAGGTCTACTTCGGGGAAATACCTCTGATGACAGAGAGAGGGACCTTTATCGTAAACGGTACTGAAAGAGTTATTGTGAGTCAGTTGCACCGTTCACCTGGGGTTTTCTTCGCTCAGGAAAAGGCGAAAAGTGCGGTTAGTGGAATGTCGCTGTTCAGTGCCAGGGTTATTCCTTACCGGGGGTCTTGGATTGATTTTGAATTTGATAATAAGGATCTTATTTATGTCAGGATTGACCGGCGGCGTAAACTCCCGGCGACGGTTCTGTTGCGAGCTCTGGGGTATTCGACCGAAGAGTTGCTGAATCTTTTTTATGACAGTATTGTTGTTAATTGCCATGCTGATGGTTCTTTTACCCGAACGGTGGATTATGATACCCCGGATACCGTCGCCAGCTTTAAGGCGCGTGAGGATATTGTCGATTCAGCCAGTGGTGAAGTGTTGTTGCTCAAGGGTCGTAAAATCAGCAAAACCGCATTGCGGCGCATGAAAGCGGCCGGATTGGCATCCCTGCCGATTCAGGATGAGGAGTTGGTGGGTTCCTATATGTCCCACGATGTGGTCGACCCGCAGACGGGCGAGGTTTTGCTTGAATGCAATGAAGAGCTTACGGCCGATAAACTGGCGGCTCTACAGGAAAGTGGGGTCGAAAAATTTGAAATTCTTTTTATCGACAATGTGAATGTAGGCTCTTACCTGCGTGATACCCTGCTGGTCGACAAGATCGTTTTGAGTGATGAGGAAAGAGAATCCCTGGTAGGCGGGGACAAGACTGAAAAGGAACTTGAAGTAGAAAAAGCCAAGCTTGAGATCTATCGTCGTCTGCGTCCCGGCGAACCGCCGACCATTGATATCGCTGACGCCCTTTTTCAGAATCTCTTTTTTAATCCCGAACGCTACGATCTCTCCCGGGTAGGTCGTCTCAAGATCAATCACAAGCTTGGAACCAACCAGCCCCTGGACGCTAAAACTCTGACAGCCGAGGATATCTTGGCGATTGTCAAGTATTTGATTTCCTTGCGGACCGATAAAGGGGTGATTGACGATATTGACAATCTGGGTAATCGCCGGGTGCGTACGGTGGGTGAACTGATTGAAAATCAGTATCGGATCGGTCTGGTGCGCATGGAAAAATCGATTCGCGAGCGGATGAGCCTTCAGGAAATTGATACAGCGATGCCGCATGATCTGATCAACTCCAAACCGGTGAGTGCCGCGATCAAGGAGTTTTTCGGCAGCAGTCAGCTTTCTCAATTCATGGATCAGACCAACCCGCTTTCGGAAATAACCCATAAACGGCGCCTGAGCGCACTTGGACCAGGAGGTTTGACTCGTGAACGGGCCGGATTCGAGGTCCGTGATGTACACCTGACTCACTATGGCCGGCTTTGTCCTATCGAAACCCCTGAAGGTCCAAATATCGGGCTGATCGCGTCACTGGCTACTTACGCCAGGGTCAATGAATTCGGCTTTATAGAGACTCCATACCGCGTGGTTCATAACGGGGTGGTCAGTGATGAAGTGCGCTATCTTTACGCCATGGATGAAGACGATAAAATTATCGCCCAGGCCAGTGCCCCGCTCAATCACGACGGCAGCTTCGCTAATGAGCTGGTAACCTGTCGTAAAGCTGGTGAGTACAGCATTGAGCCTCGGGAAAATATCGACTTTATGGATGTTTCGCCGCGCCAGCTGGTCAGTGTTGCGGCTTCCCTGATTCCTTTTCTAGAGCATGATGATGCCAACCGGGCTCTAATGGGTTCCAATATGCAGCGTCAGGCCGTGCCCTTGCTTCGGGCCGAAGCGCCGATGGTCGGTACCGGAATGGAAGGTCGGGTGGCCCTTGATTCAGGAATCGCGGTGGTCGCGAAAAGAAGCGGTTATGTCGAGTATGTTGATTCTAGTAAAATCGTCGTTCGTCATGAAGGTTACAGTCAGCCTGAAGGCAGCGAGGATGATTTCGGTATTGATATCTACCGGCTCGCAAAATTCATGCGCTCCAATCAGAATACCTGTTTCAATCATATTCCTCTGGTCAAAAGCGGAACCTTTGTCGAGGCTGGAGAAATCCTGGCGGATGGTCCCTCGATGGATCACGGTGAGCTGGCCCTGGGACAGAATGTCAAGGTCGCGTTCATGCCCTGGGGTGGTTATAACTTCGAGGATTCGATTCTGATCAACGAACGCTTGATCAGGGAGGATAAGTTTACCTCCATTCATATTGAGGTTTGCGAGGTTGTTGCCCGGGATACAAAACTTGGACCGGAAGAGATCACCCGGGACATTCCTAATGTTGGTGACGAAGGCTTGGCTCATCTTGATCAGGATGGCATTGTTCATATCGGAGCCCATGTTAATCCCGGGGACATCCTGGTTGGTAAGATTACCCCGAAAGGCGAGACTCAGCTTTCTCCCGAGGAGAAGCTTCTGCGCGCTATTTTCGGTGAGAAGGCGGGAGAAGTCAGGGATACCTCGCTTAGGGTTCCACCCGGTATGAAAGGAGTGGTTATTGACGCCAAAACCTTCGCCCGCAAAGGCTACGGGGGCGATGGTGATGCCGATGAGCGTGAGCGCGATTTTAAGCTGGTGCGCAAGGAGGCGGACGAGGAACTTTATTTTATCCGGCGTAGCGTTATCGCCAAACTGCGCGAACTGTTGATTGGCCAAACCCTGGAAACCGATCTTAAGGGAGGCAAGGGACTGGTTGTGTTGAAGGCCGGAACCATGCTGCAGGCGGAAGATGCGGCCAAGGTTACGCTGAAGATGTGTACCAACCTGGTTTTGCGCGGGGCTCCGGAAGTTGAAGAGAAAATAGCCCGTCTGCTTGATTACATGGAGCGAAGTCAGAAAAGGGTTGAAGCTCAGGTCGAAGAAAGGATTGAAAATCTCAAACGTGGTGATGAGATGCAGCCAGGTGTCAACCAGATGGTCAAGGTCTATATCGCCATTAAACGTAAGCTTTCGGTAGGGGATAAAATGTCTGGCCGGCACGGGAACAAGGGGGTTCTCTCACGGATTGTCCCTGAAGAGGATATGCCGTATCTGGCCGATGGCACAACCGTTGACATTGTCCTTAATCCGCTGGGGGTACCGTCACGCATGAATGTCGGTCAGATTCTGGAAACCCATCTCGGTTGGGCCGCGCAGAGTCTGGGACGGCAGATTGAGGAGATGATCGAAGCAGGATACGGGCCGGCGCCATTACGTGATAAACTGAAGCAGGTTTTTGCTCACGACCGGCGTTCCCTGGCCTGGCTGGCGGCAGCGGACGACGAGGCCATTCGCGAACAAGCGGCCAAGTTATCCGCCTACGTGCCGATGGCGACCCCGGTTTTTGATGGTGCCGGTGAAGAACGAATCAAAGAATGTCTGGAAAAGGCCGGCTTGCCGCGGAGCGGCCAGGTGCTGCTTTATGACGGTCGTACCGGGGAGGCTTTTGAACGTCCCGTAACCGTTGGCTACATGTATATTCTCAAACTTCATCATCTGGTTGATGATAAGATGCACGCCCGATCGATCGGACCCTATTCCCTGGTTACTCAGCAGCCGCTGGGAGGGAAGGCTCAGTTTGGCGGACAGCGGCTTGGAGAAATGGAGGTCTGGGCTCTGGAGGCCTATGGCGCGGCCTATTCTCTGCAGGAATTTCTGACGGTCAAGTCGGATGACGTCGCGGGACGGACCCGGATGTATGAAGCAATTGTAAAAGGTAAGCAGACCCTTGAATCCGGTCTGCCTGAATCCTTCAATGTTCTGATCAAGGAACTTCAGAGCCTTTGTCTGGATGTGGAATTGGAGGAAGAGAACTCATGAGAGATGTCTTAAGTTTTTTTCAGAAGCCCAAGGATGCTTTAACTTTCAGCGCCCTGCGGATCAAACTGGCTTCACCGGAAAAGATTCGCAGCTGGTCATTTGGTGAAGTCAAGAAACCGGAGACGGTTAACTATCGCACTTTCAAACCCGAGCGCGACGGGCTTTTCTGCGCCAAGATTTTTGGTCCGGTCAAGGATTTCGAGTGCAACTGCGGCAAATACAAGCGCATGAAACATCGCGGCATTGTTTGTGAAAAATGCGGGGTTGAGGTTATTCAGTCCAAAGTCAGACGGGTGCGCATGGGGCATATCGAATTGGCCTCGCCGGTGGCGCATATCTGGTTTCTGAAGAGTCTGCCAAGTCGGATTGCCTTGCTTCTCGATAAAACCCTGAAGGATGTTGAACGGATTCTCTATTTTGAAAACTATGTGGTTCTGGATGCCGGCAGAGCGGAAGAGGTGGTCGTCGGTCAGCTGATTTCCGAGGATGAGTATTTGCTGCTTAGGGAAAGATATGGAGATTCGATCCGTTGCGGCATCGGGGCAGAAGCCGTCAAGGAGATGCTTCATAGTATAAATCTGGAGGCGGAGCGTCTGAATCTGCGTCAGGAGATGACGGAAACCGGCTCGGACGCGAAAAAGAAAAAGATCGCCAAACGCCTCAAGGTGATCGATGATTTTATTAAATCAGGTAATCTTCCGGAATGGATGGTGATGGATGTTATTCCGGTCCTGCCACCCGATCTGCGTCCCCTGGTGCCGCTTGATGGCGGGCGTTTTGCAACCTCCGATCTTAATGATCTCTACCGGCGGGTTATCAATCGCAATAACCGTCTCAAACGACTGATCGAGCTCAAAGCTCCCTGGATCATTATCTGTAATGAGAAAAGGATGCTGCAGGAATCGGTTGATGCGTTGTTCGATAACGGTCGGCGGGGCCGGGCAATCAGCGGTGCCAATAAGCGTCCGCTGAAATCCTTAAGTGATATGCTTAAAGGAAAACAGGGACGCTTCCGGCAGAATCTGTTGGGCAAGCGGGTCGATTACTCCGGTCGTTCCGTGATCGTGGTCGGTCCGGAATTGCGCTTACATCAGTGCGGTCTGCCTAAAAAGATGGCCCTGGAGCTGTTTAAACCTTTCATCTACAACCGGTTGCTGGAACGGGGTTATGTAACCACGATCAAGAGTGCTAAAAAAATGGTCGAACAGGAGAAATCTGAGGTCTGGGATTTGCTGGAGGAGGTAATTACCGAGCACCCGGTTCTTCTCAACCGGGCTCCGACCCTGCATCGTCTTGGCATTCAGGCCTTTGAACCAGTCCTTTCCGAAGGGAAGGCGATTCGTTTGCATCCGCTGGTTTGCAGCGCCTACAATGCCGATTTTGATGGTGACCAGATGGCCGTACATGTGCCCCTGACGATGGAGGCGCAGACTGAAGCCCGGGTCCTGATGATGTCAACCAATAATATTCTTTCGCCTGCGAACGGCAGACCGGTGATTATTCCGACCCAGGATATCGTTTTGGGTGTTTACTGGTTGACTCGTGATCGGCCCTTTGCTCTGGGTTCAGGCAGTGTCTACTGCTCGCCGGATGAAGTGCGCATGGCCTATGATGCCGGCTGCGTCCACCTGCAGGCGGTGATAAAGGTCATGCTCGAGGGTCAGTTGACGGAAACCACGGTTGGCCGGATACTGCTGCGTGAGATTGTTCCGGAAGAAATCTCATTTTCGTCATATAATAAAAATCTGACTAAAAAGACGATCTCCAGACTCTTTGAGGATGTCTATCTCAAAGCGGGTGATAAAAAATCAGTTGTTTTTGCAGACCGGATCAAGGATCTGGGCTATAAGTTCGCCACGCAAGCGGCGATCTCGATCGGGATTGATGATCTGGAAATTCCGTCTTCGAAAAATGCCCTGATTGATGAAGCCAACGAGAAGGTACGGGAGATTGAAAGGCAGCTCAATAACGGTCTGATCACTTCCGGTGAACGCTACAATAAATTGGTTGATATCTGGTCCAAGACGACGGATCTGGTCGCCAATGAAATGATGGCGACTATCAGTAAGGATATTATCGAGGATGGGGAGGGTTGCAAGCACGAGGTCAAATCCTTCAACTCGGTATATATGATGGCCGATTCCGGGGCGCGCGGCAGCCAACAGCAGATTCGTCAGTTGGCGGGAATGCGAGGACTGATGGCCAAACCTTCCGGTGAAATTATTGAAAATCCGATTATCGCCAATTTCCGTGAGGGTCTTAACGTTCTGCAGTACTTTGTTTCCACCCACGGAGCCCGAAAAGGTCTGGCCGATACGGCGCTGAAGACCGCAAATTCCGGTTATTTGACCCGACGTTTGGTGGATGTTGCTCAGGATGCGGTGATCAGCGAAATTGATTGCGGCACCCTGGATGGGATATATGTGACCCCGCTGACTGAGGGCGGCGAGATTATCGAAAAGGTCGCGGATCGGGTTCTCGGCCGGGTAGCTCAGGATGATATTATCTCTCCGGTCACCGGCGAAATTCTGGTCGAAGCCGATCAGGAGATTACTGAAGATCTGGCGAAAAAAATTGATGCCTCGGGGATCGATCGGGTACTGATTCGTTCAGTTCTGACCTGTCAGGCGAAACATGGCATCTGTGCCTATTGTTATGGTCGTGACCTGGCGCGTGGTCGTTTGGTCAATATCGGTGAATCAGTCGGGGTCATCGCGGCCCAGTCGATCGGTGAACCCGGCACTCAGCTGACCATGCGTACCTTTCACATCGGGGGGACGGCCAGCAGCGCGATTGAACAATCAGCTCTGGAGGCTAAACTGAGTGGTCGCGCCCGGTTTGTGAAGCTTGATACGGTTCGCAATCGGGACGGTAAGTTGGTTGCTATGAATCGTAATGGCGAAATTGCCGTGGTTGATCAGAAGGGGATTATCAAAGAACGCAACAAGGTGGTTTTTGGCGCCATACTCCATGTCGAGGAGGGCGATGAAATCAGGCCGGGGCAGATTCTGGCCGAGTGGGACCCCTTTTCGATTCCCACCATTGCTGCGGTCAGCGGTCGGATCAAATATGGCGACCTGATTGAAGGGGTGACGGTTACCGAGCAGGTCGATCAACAGACCAGGATGTCGCGACGGGTTGTGACTGAGTCGAGAAACGTCGATTTGCGGCCCCGACTTTCGATCAAGGACGAAAGAAACCGGACCATGAAAGTCGGAGATCGGGGTGATGCCCGCTATTATTTCTCCCCGGGGGTTCATGTTCGGGTTAATGATGGCGAGGAGGTGCTGGCGGGAGATATTATCGCCACCAAGCCTCGTGATACGACAAAAACCAAGGATATTACCGGGGGTCTGCCGAGGGTAGCGGAACTTTTCGAGGCTCGTAAACCAAAAGAGATCGCGGTTGTTGCTGAGATCGATGGGATTGTTTCTCTTGGTAAACTGGCTAAGGGTAAACAAAAGGTTGTCATTACACCGGAGATTGGTGACCCCATCGAGCATCAGATACCCAAAGGTAAGTATCTGATTGTGCATGAAGGTGATATGGTTGCCGCAGGTGAGCCTTTAGTTGATGGTTCGGTTGATCCGCATGATATTCTCAGGGTTCTCGGCGTCAAGGAGCTGGCTAAGTACATCGTTGATGAGGTACAGGAGGTTTATCGACTCCAAGGGGTAGGTATCAATGATAAGCATATTGAGGTGATTGTTCGTCAGATGCTGCGCCGAATCAAGATTGTCGATCCCGGTGACACGGTATTTCTGGTGGATGAAACCGTAGAAAAGCTAACCTTTGAAGAGGAAAACCTGAAGGCCGTGAAAGAAGGCCTGCGGCCTGCCGTCGGCGAACCCCTCTTTCTGGGAATCACCAAGGCTTCTTTGAGCACAGAAAGTTTTATTTCTGCCGCTTCCTTCCAGGAAACGACCAAAGTGTTGACGCAGGCCAGTATCGCGGGAAAAACTGATTATCTGCATGGTCTTAAAGAAAACGTTATTATGGGTCGTCTGATTCCGGCCGGTTCCGGGCAGCGCCTTTATCGTAATCTCAAGGTCGGCATGTCCGAGGAAGATAAGATCCTTCTGCAGGAAGCCGCGGCGGCGGCCGCCGCCGCGGCCAAGGCTAGTGAGGCCGCCCTGTTGATTAACGATGATAACGACGATGACTTTTCGGCCGATTTCTATGCCGGAGAGGTAGTCGCCGAAGCCCGGGGCGAAGATTGATGGCCGCCGCGACAATGCTTTGAGCGCGTGCTCGAATTATTATAAGGTCGTCGGCCGCCTCGGTTGCTCGCGGGGCGGACAATGCAGGGGGTAAGTTTTAAGGTTGTATTAACTCAAAATGAAGGTTTAATTGACATGGCACTGGATGAAGTTGTTATTTCTCGAGCGATTATTGATCGTTATCACGAAAAACTCGTAAACCATCTTGACAATGATGTCATTATCGTGGGCGGTGGTCCAGCTGGGCTGGTAGCGGCCTATTATCTGGCTAAAGCCGGGAAAAAAGTTGCCCTTTTTGAGCGCAAACTGAGTTTGGGCGGCGGCATGTGGGGCGGCGGCATGATGTTTAATGAAATCGTCGTGCAGAAGGAAGGGGTGCGAATCCTCGATGAGTTCGGCATTCGTTATCGTGAATTTCAGCCGGGTTATTATACTGCCGGATCGGTTGAATCGGTGGCGGTTTTGGTGGCCAAAGCCGTACAGGCCGGAACCGAAGTTTTCAATCTTTTCTCGGTTGAGGACGTCATGGTCAGGAATGATCGGGTTTGCGGTCTGGTGATCAACTGGACTTCGGTGGAGATGGCGGGTCTGCATGTTGACCCTCTGGTCATCAAGAGCTCTTACGTGGTTGACGCAACCGGGCATGATTCCGAGGTGATCGATGTGATTCAGCGCAAGGCAGGTTCGCAGCTGATGACTGAAACCGGAAAAATCATGGGTGAGAAATCGCTCTGGGCCGAGGTGGCGGAAAAGGCGACTGTTGATTGCACGAAGGAAATTTATGCTGGCGTGTATGTCGCGGGGATGGCGGCCAATGCGACCTATGGTGCTAATCGTATGGGCCCCGTTTTCGGGGGGATGTTGCTTTCCGGAGAAAAGGTGGCGCAGCTTATTCTGGCCCGGCTTGACGCAGGAAACTAGTGGTCTCTGAGCGCGGAGTATATCGGGTTCTCGACGCCAACAATAATCGTCTGCGTGAAGGATTGCGGGTGGTTGAAGACTATTATCGGCTGGTTTGCGATGATGGGAGAGCCCTGCTGGTCAAAGATCTGCGCCATCGGCTGCGGGCGCTGTTTGATGAAGGATTAAGTCAGGCCTGCCTGGAACAGCGTCGGGCCGCCGATGATATCGGAGCCCGGACCTTTACCCGGAGTGAAGCTGATCGGGGTGACTGGCCGGTTTTGCTGCAGGCCAATCTGAAGCGGGCTCAGGAAGCCGCTCGTGTTATTGAGGAATGCGCCAAACTGCTGGGTCGGCCAGAACTTGCCATAGAGAGCAAAGCTCTGCGCTTTGCTCTCTATGAACTCGAACAAGACGTCCTTGATGGTCGGTCGGCTAAGATCAGGGAGTGGTTTTACCCGCCGACTAAGGACTCCGCCGCCCTTTACCTGGTTGTCGACGAAGCTTTTTACCTGGGGGACGATTTTTTCAGCGATCTTGAGGCCATGCTGGAGGTTGGGATAGATTTTCTCCAGCTGCGCCGGAAGTCCGGTTCCGACCGAGGATTCTTGCAACGTGCACTGGCCCTTGCGGCTCTCTGCCGCAAGTATAAAACCCCTTTCATTGTCAACGACAGGCCTGATATCGCGTTGCTGACCGGGGCGGATGGACTTCATCTGGGACAGGAGGACTTGCCGCTGGCCCAGGCTCGTCAGCTGGTCGGTCCGCGCATGCCGATTGGTCTCTCAACCCACTCCCTGGCGCAAGCCTTGGCGGCCGAGGCGGAGGGGGCCGATTATATCGGCTTCGGACCGATTTTTACCACTCCCAGCAAGGTTCGTCCGGACCCGGTAGTCGGAACCGCCGGGCTTTGCGAAGTTCTGAAACAGGTTTCGTTGCCGGTGGTTGCCATTGGTGGCCTGGATGAAACTAATTTAGCTCAGGTCGCGGCCGGCCGGGTTCCGGCGGTAGCGGTGATCAGGGCTTTGCTTGCAGCCGAAAAACCGGCCGCCAGAGTAATCCAGTTACGTGCACTGTGCCGTTATTAGTACCGCACAGTTCATTTCGGTTTGAAAAGACAAGAAAATGTTTTGACAAAAGCGTTTATCTGCGGGTCTTAAAGG
>DSCM01000083.1 GCA_011049115.1 Pseudomonadota bacterium | reverse complement strand
TTCATCGGGTTTTTCATGACTGATAATTTGCAGCACACTTCTGAAATCGTGAATTGAAGCCGACCTGAGACACACGTCATTCTTGATGCCCAACCTCTCCAGATTAGTAAAGCTCGCCCCGAATACATCACGTGAGACCCCGACAACCTTATAACCTTTTTTTATCAGAAAATCGGCCAGAAAAGTTCCATCCTGCCCCGACACTCCAAAAATAAGCGCAGTTCTTTTCACTTTCTGATCCTTACTCATTACTCTTTTTCCCTTTTCACCCATTCATATACTTTCATCGTCACAATGCGAAACTTGCGGACATGCATGTTGTAACTTTTCAACTAAGCTGAGCAATCAGTGGGCTCGCTCCCAATTTCCAGCATAACTCCGGCCAAGCCTCCTGATTTTTTGGTCTTTCACCTTTCTCTACAGGCTCAAATCAGCTACGCAGAATATTGAGATTCTCTTTATGAGATGTTATTCCTTCGGCTCAGCGCCATTCGATTTTTTACCCACCAGGCGTATCCCAGTTGTAACCCCAGGCAGGCTCCGATAGGGAGCATAATCTTATTCCCCGCCAGCAAAACCACCATCCCTTGAGTTATAGCCATGCCGAAATTCGTCATGGTTACGGTTCTCTGACTAAATCCACATTGCGCAAACTGCTGGTAAAGATGGCTGCGGTGAGCTTTAAAAATATTTTCCCGACGCGCCAGCCGTCTGACCAGAGTAAAAACCGTGTCAAAGATAAAATTAGCCATGAGCAGCGGCATGAGAATTAAAGCCGACACAGAATGGCTTTTACTCCAGGCGGACAGGCTCATGGTAGCCAGGATGAAACCAATACTGACGCTGCCGACATCGCCCATGAAGACTTTGGCCGGCGGAAAATTAAATGCCAAAAAACCCAGACAACCTACGACCAGAACAAAAGACAGGTATCCTAGATAATAGTCCCCCGTGCTGAACTGGACGATACCAAAAAAAAAGGCGGCAATCAGTCCCTGACCAGCCGCGATACCGTCTATGCCGTCCATGAAATTAACGGCATTGGCCAGGCCGACTATCCATACCGACGCCGTCAGCCAATAAAACCAGGCCTCAGGACAAACCCAGCCGCCGCCGTTCACCTGCCCGGTTCCGCCAAGCAGGCTGAGAAACAGCAGCGCCGCCGCAACTTGAACCAGAAGCCGGAACAACGTCGGCAGTTCCCTGATATCATCCAGCAGAGAAACCACGGCAACCAGCAGCAGCGGCACAACCATCGCGCTTAGCTCTCTCTGGCCGACCACATACCGTCCTCCCCAGCCCTGAGAAAGAAGGACCCCGGTAACGAAGCTCGTCACGATACCAACCCCGCCGCATTTGGGTGTCGCCTGAAAATGTGAAGAACGTTCATTAGGGTGATCCAGCAGGCGGACATAATATAGAATCACCCAAGTGATCGACAGGGACAGAAAGAGCAGGCCGCCCAACGATACAATTTGCAGCTTCAGAATATTCCAGTTGAAATTCACCGCATTCCCTCAAGCAGCAGCTGTTTCACGTGAAACCACAATCCTGGTTATCAATCCTGATTTATCACAGACCATACTCGCTTGGCGGCAATTTCTCGCAAAGCCATGACTATCGGACGATTTTTATAATTATCCAACAATGATTTTTTCTGCGCGACAATCTGTTTTGCCCGCTTTGACGCTAAAGATATAAGCTCGAAACGATTTTCCACATTCTCAAGACAATCTTCTACCGTTATTCTCGCCATAATCACACTCCTCAAACAGCCTAAAAAGCCTTACAGACCTGATTCTTTCCGACAAAACAATGGCTTGCATTTGCAACCTTGAGACGGAAAGAACATCATTGACCAAAATATAATCATACTCATGGGCATGGCGCAACTCAGTTTCCACCGCACCCAAACGGCGCTCAAGATCCTGCGGTTCATTCTGACCTCGAGCTTCCAGCCGGCGACGCAACTCCTTCATTGAAGGAGGCATAATAAAAAGAGAAACAATATCCAACCCGGCAAGATCCTTGATCCTTTTAAATCCCTGAACATCGATGTCCAGCACCACATCATTGCCGGTACGGATCAGAGCATCTACCGCCGCCTTGGAAGTTCCATAATAATGGCCATGAACACAGGCCCACTCAAGAAACATATCCCGATTACACATGTCGATAAATTGCGCCTCATCGACAAAAAAATAATCAATCCCCTCGGTTTCTGTGGCCCGAGGGGGGCGGGTGGTGTGTGAAATTGAATAAGACAAACCCGCCACATCCTGAAACAATAAACTTAACAAGGTGCTCTTGCCACAGCCGGATGGCGCTGAAACCAAAAAGATAAACGATTTGTGCGTTAAATCAAATAACATTCTGGACCTGCTCACGCATCTTTTCAACTTCATTCTTAGCTTCCAGCACCAACTTAGTAATTTCAAGACAGTTTGCCTTTGAACCAATCGTATTAACTTCACGCAACATTTCCTGCAACAGAAATTCAAGCTTCTTGCCTTTACGTAGAACCGGCTCGACAATTTCCGCATCGAATTGTTGCACATGCGATTTAAAACGGAGAAGCTCCTCGGCAATATCCGCCTTTTCGGCCAACAATGCCACCTCCTGATGCACTCTGAACGGATCAAGCTCCACGCCTTGGCCCGAAAGAATAGAAGTCAGCCGGTTATGAAGGCGCTCAAACAAAACCGCAGTCAACCCGTCTGCCCGATTCTCGATAGAAACTATAAGGTCGGATAAATTAGACAAACCACAAGCAAAAGACGCAGCCAGGTTTTTCCCTTCCGCCAATCGAGCCGCGGCCAGCGCCTGCAAGGCCTCATCAAAAACCAAAAGGACTTCTTCATGCGTCACCGGCAACGCCGCCTCGGAAGTATCATAAGCTTCGCGTCGAGAGAAAACGGAGCTGAAAAGCGCTGGCAAAAGGATATCAGTCTGTCGCTCACAACCAAGATCGGCAAGCACCGCCCGGGCCTCACGATAAAATCTGGAAATGTAATCCACATTCAGCAGTGAATAATCAACGGAAACCGCAAACGCATCAGAAGAGTCAGCCACAGCCTCATGATAAAGAAACACATCTACCTTGCCCCGTTCTAGACTCGCTGTGATCTTTTCCCTCAGCCTGGCCTCCAGCCCGGCAAAAGAATGCGGCAAGCGAAAACGTACATCCAGAAAACGACTGTTAACCGATTGCAAGACAAAACGAATTAAAAAACGATTAATCCTTCGCTCGGCTTCGCCGTATCCGGTCATACTGGCAAGAAAGGAAGTTCCCGAAGCTTGGTCCGTCATAAAATAATTACCGTCGCCACTTACGCAATCTAGCGCAAATCAACATTTACCTCATCCGTTGAAAGGCTTTCATTGCGCCGCATTGAATTATCGAACGCTGTCACCCTGTAAGAAAATTGCTGACCCTTCATAACCCGACAATCGGTAAAGGTCTTCACTCCCTGAGAAAGTACGGCGATACGGCTTTCAATGCCACTCGAAAGATCACGACGATAAACATTGTAACCTAAAACGTCCGCGGAAGAAGAAAGCGACCAAAGCAGTTGCACTGATCCTTCAAAATAAAAAGCGGTCAGACTTTCCGGAGGTTCGGGAGGAGTAAAATCTCCAGCGGCAACCATCACCGATTCGGAAAACCGACTCTCAAAGGAACTGGTACCCATGGTAATCAGGGCGGTGACCGCATAGCGGTATTGATCCCAGTCACGCAGACCGACATCGTAGAACCGAGGCTCGACCACCGGCTCTCGGCTGACGAGGGTGTAGGAGGATAAATCATCGGCTCCGGATGCACGATAAACCCGGTAAGATAGAGTTGCCGTCTCCGTCATCGGCAAAGCCGGCGGCCGCCAACTCAACTCAACCGACGAAGCCGAAGGCAGAACCTGAACCGACTCCGGCGGCATAATCTCAGGCAGATAAGCTGCAGCAACCTTATTTGAAAGCGGACCTTCCCAACCAGCCTGACTTCTAAGTAAAAGAGCGAAAACACCGACCGTATTAATTTCAAGCTCAGGTAACGGCAAACAGAGCGAGTTTCCCCTAACGAAAGCCGGAGCCGGAGACTTCACCTTCAGCTTCAGTATATCGGAAAAACCTTCATCACAAAACAAACAACCTTCCTGGCCGGTGTAAACCGTCTTTGCTTTAACAACGTAGATCAGCTCATCAGGAATATCGCCTGTCTTTAAAGCGGAAGGAATCGTCCAGGACAAAAGCCGCCGCCCCGGTAATACCTCAACCTGCAAATCTTCAATCTGCGGAGGGACAAAACTCAGAGCCGGCAACGGCTCAGCGCGCTTGCCGCAGGAAAGCAACAACATTCCGCCAAGCAAAAGCGAAAAAATCAAAGCAAATAAAAATGAGAAATTTTTCATATTCTTCAATTATATATCAATTAACCGATAACCTATGATCAATTCAACCTCTCAACGAGCCCCAAGAGATTGTATAAATCCTCTGACCCTGAGAATCTGCTCCTCAACCTGAGCCATGGCGGTTCCACCATAAATATTTTTTGCATTAACGGCATCGAGCGGCCCGAGATAATTAAAAATATCCGCTTCAAATAAATCACTAAAACTACGCCAATCGGAAAGTTTAAGCTCTGTAAAAGACAAGCCACGGGCCTCGCAAAAAGAAACCGAGCGTCCAACAATTTCATGGGCTTGACGAAACGGCAGCCCTTTACGCACCAGGTAATCCGCAATTTCGGTTGCGTTGGAAAAACCGGCGCCTGCCTGTGCAAGCATGACTTCCGCGTGGACCTCCATCTGCTGAATCATCGGGGTCATAATCCGCAAGCAAGCGACAACCGTATCAAGAGCATCAAACAGTGGCTCCTTATCCTCCTGTAAATCCTTATTATACGCCAAGGGAAGAGACTTAAGTGTCATCAACAGAGAAACCAAAGCGCCGGTCACTCGTCCGGTTTTCCCTCGGATCAATTCCGGCACGTCCGGATTCTTCTTCTGCGGCATGATACTGCTGCCGGTACAGAAACCATCGCTTAAAGTTACATACCTGAACTGGACCGAGGACCATAAAACCAGCTCTTCACAGAAACGCGAAAGATGGAGCATCAACAAGGAAAAAATAAAAAGCAGCTCGGCGACCCCATCCCGATCGCTGACCGCGTCAAGACTATTAGCCGTCAAACCGGCAAAACCGAGCTCCTCGGCCACCGCCTTACGATCGAGAGCAAAACTGCTCCCGGCCAAAGCGCCGGAACCCAAAGGAGAAACATTAAGCCGTGCATGACAATCTTCAAGTCGAGAAAAATCTCGCCGCAACATTTCCACATAAGCCAAAAGATGGTGCGCAAACAACACCGGTTGCGCGGTTTGCAAATGAGTAAAGCCCGGCATTACCACGGACTTATATTTTTCCGCTTGATCAACCAAACCGAGAATCAGGTCCAAGAGAAAGCGCTGAATCTCAGGAATTCGGCGCCGCATATACAACCGCAAATCCAGGGCTACCTGATCATTGCGACTGCGCCCGGTATGTAAACGTCCCGCAATCTCGGGTCCGATAATTTCCGCCAGACGGCTTTCGATATTCATATGAATATCTTCAAGTGAGGTCAAAAAAACAAACGTCCCCGACATGATTTCCCGGCGTATCTGTTCCAACCCCTCGATCAACCTTTGACTGTCATTTACAGAAATAATGCCTTGCTTTCCCAGCATCCGGGCATGAGCCATACTCCCATCTATATCTTCCTGAAAAAGCCTGCGATCGAATTCAATTGAGGCCGTAAACTCTTCCACCAACTCATCAGTGGGAGCATTAAAACGTCCACCCCATAGTTTTTTATTCCTGTTCTGCACCATCATAAAGCCCTAAGTTTATCGTACAATTAAACGCAATTATTTTCAGCCTGAATTTCAACGCTACAAGCAGAAAATGCTGAGAACCTACCTGATTTCTGCAGGGAATCGAATCGTGCCCTCAAATTTTCCGTGCCGACCGGATAGTTACAGTTCATCTTTCTCCAAATAGTAATGTGCCGATCCTGATAATTGTCGCCCCCTCGGCGATAGCCGTCATAAAATCGCCGGACATCCCCATTGACAAATGCCTGAAACCTGGGTCATCCGGATAATAAGCATTCCGGACCTCAGCAAAAAGACCTGCCAGCCTCCGATAACAAGACCTGGTCTCGACATCATCTCCGGTAATTGCGGGAATCGTCATCAGACCCTCGACCGAAAGACCGTCAACATATCGTAAACGATCCATAAAAGCAAGCAATAACGAAGGCTTAACTCCATATTTCGCCTTATCATGAGAGACATTAACCTGCACCAGAACCGATTGCCGATAGCCTCCGACAAGGGCCTGCCGGCCCAGCTGGCGGGCCAGCTCCAGCGAATCCAGGGAGTGCAGCATAAAAAAACGAGCATCAAAATACCTGGCCTTATTGCGTTGCAAATGACCGATAAAATGCCATTTAAGGGGTAAGTTCAAAACCGCGGCCTGTTCGATCTTCGGCAAGCAATCCTGCATGTAATTTTCGCCAAAATGCAGCTGCCCACATTGATAAGCATCGGCAACAACCGCAAAAGAAAAAGTTTTGCTAACCGCAACCAAAGTAATGTCCTCCGGTCGGCGTCCAGACTCAGCGCAGACTAGTGCGATCTGCCTTCGCACAGCTGCTAAACGCAGCGAAAATTGTGATGTTTCAAGCATAAATAACCTACTGAAGCAGCTAATTTATTCCCCGTTTATTCAGACATCCATAGACATCGAAATTCATCAAACCGCAATTATCTTGAATTCCAGGAGTTTGGATACCACCAACGGCAAGGGCAGGCCGATCACCGTCGTCGGCGAGCCCTTGATCCCCTCGACAAAAAAGGCTCCCAACTCCTGCATGGCATACGCGCCGGCCTTATCCATGGGTTCGCCGCTGCCGACATAGGCCGCGATCAAGGAGGGTGATAAAACTGAAAAACGGACCTGTGTCGCATCCGCGCATGAAAATTCAGAATTAAGGCTCAGATTATGCAAAGAGAAAGCAGTGATTACCTGATGCCAGTTACCGGCCAGAGCCTGCAACATGGAACAAGCCTCGTCCTGATCGCGCGGCTTGCCGAGAATCCGACCCTCCCGAACGACAATCGTATCGGCCGCCAGAACCCAATCGTAGACATAGTCACGGGCGACCATAGCGGCTTTTTCACCGGCCAGACGGAGGCAATAAGCCTCAGGCTCCTCAGACGGCAAGGGAGATTCATCAACGTCAGCCCCCTTTTGTATGAAATCCAAACCTAAACGCCGCAATAATTCAACCCGCCGGGGTGATTGGGAAGCGAGAACCAAAGGACGAATATTTTTAAAAAGCATGATCAACCATTTCGACTATGTTTACGAAAAAGATAAAGCAAAAAACAGCTTCCCACTCCGAAAAGAAAGACGCTGATCCACTGCGAGGTCGAAAACCCCGCAAAAGAACCACGTGGATCGCCGCGAAAACATTCAACCAGAAAACGAAAGAGGCTGTAAAAAACCAGGTAGAGAGCCACGGCAAGTCCACGCACAGGAAAACGTCGCGGAACATAAACCAAAAGCACAAACAACAAAAGATTAGCCAGAGTATGATAAATTTGCGTCGGGTGCAAAGGTACATGCAAAGGCGCATGGCTTAAAGGGTCGCTGAATTTAACCGCAAAAAACAAATCACAAGGTTTACCGTAACAGCACCCCGCGGAAAAACAGCCCAGGCGCCCGATCGCCTGCGCCAACGCCAGCGCCGGCGCCGCGATATCAAGAATTTCAAGCACCTTGTAGGATGATTTCCGTAGACGCTGGATAAAAACCGGAACCGCCACGAGAAAACCACCATAAAAAACCAAGCCGCCCTCCCACAATTTGAAGACGGCGAGAAGATCGTGCCTAAAGTAAGCAAAATTCAGGATTACATAAAATAACCGGGCGCCGATCAAGGCCGAGAGAATCACATAAAAAAAGAGATCATGAAAGATCTCCGGTTCGACTCCCCGCCTCCGCCCTTCCCGGGTAGTCCATAGTACCGCCAGCAAAAAACCCAGGGCGACAAAAAAACCGTAAGCATGCAGGGTCAGTGGCCCTACTTTAATCAAAACTGGATGCATTCTGTTTCCACATCAATAAAAGAACCTCGCATAACAACAACGACACCCCTATACTGATTGCGCAATCGGCGACATTAAAAGCCGGAAAATGATAGTCACCCCAATAAAAATCAAGAAAATCCACAACTTTATGATAACGCCAGCGATCGATTATATTGCCGAGCGCCCCACCGACAACCATAGCCAGAGCCAGACGACTAAAAAGTGTGAGGGCTTGATCATAAAAATAATAAATCACCACGGCCACAGTGGTTATCCCGGAAACTGCCAGCAACACCCAGGCTTTATAAACACAGTTAATCCCACTGAAGACTCCGAACGCCACCCCGGAATTCATGACCAAGGTTAATGAAAAAAAACCATCGATTACCTTTTGGCTGTAGACCGAAGACAACCGCTGCAGAACGATTATCTTACTCAATTGATCAATAAAAAGCACCCCCGCGACGATCAAAAACAAAAAAACCAGTCGACCGAAGGAAGAGTCCCGGAAAAAAGAGAAAAACCCTTTCCTCGGCGCAGCCGCCGGCTCACAAAGAATATTCCCCGCAGACATCACCACCGCCAGCTATCGCCCTTTCACAGCAGCCCGCGCCTTTAGGCGCAGGGCCTGTAAACGGATAAAGCCCTCGGCATCGAACTGATTGTAAACCTGATCCTCTTCAAAGGTCGCCATTTCCGGCTGATAAAGTGAATTATCTGATTTCCGGCCGACCACCATACAATTACCCTTATAGAGTTTGAGACGAGCGGTGCCGCAGATATTTTCCTGAGTTTTATCAACCAGGGCCTGCAGGGCGTCACGCTCGGGAGCAAACCAGAAACCATTATAAACCATACGGGCGTATTCGGGCATGAGTGAATCACGCAGATGCATGGCCTCACGATCCATAGTCAGCGATTCAACCGCACGCCGAGCATGCAGCAAGATGGTGCCGCCAGGAGTTTCGTAAACTCCTCGGGATTTCATTCCGACAAAACGATTTTCCACCATGTCGACCCGGCCGATACCATGGGCTCCACCCAGTTCATTGAGCCACGCCAACAGTGCAGCCGGGCTCAAACACTCACCATTAACCGCCACCGGATCACCCTTGACAAAATCAATCTCGACATATTCAGCCCGGTTGGGAGCCTGTTCAGGAGAAACCGTCAGTTGAAACATATCCTCCTTGGGCTCATGCCAGGGATCTTCAAGCACACCGCCTTCGAAACTGATATGAAGAAGGTTTCGATCCGAACTGTAGGGCTTATCCTTGGACACCGGAATTGGAATATTATGGCTCGCGGCGTAATTAATCAGCTTTTCACGAGAATTGAGCCCCCAGTTACTACGCCAGGGAGCAATCACTTTGATCTGGGGCTCAAGCCCATAAAAAGTCAACTCAAAACGAACCTGATCATTGCCTTTGCCGGTGGCCCCATGCGCGACGGCATCCGCCCCTTCCAGGCGAGCGATTTCGATCTGCCGTTTTGCAATCAGAGGCCGGGCTATGGAAGTGCCCAGCAAATAAACACCTTCATAAACCGCATTGGCGCGAAACATCGGAAAGACAAAATCCCGCACGAATTCTTCACGCAGGTCATCGACATAGATTTTTGAAGCCCCGGTCGCCAAAGCTTTTTCCTTGATACCTCCAAGTTCTGCTCCTTGGCCGATGTCAGCGGCAAAAGCAATGACCTCACAGTTATATTCTTCTTTCAACCAGGTTAGTATAACCGAGGTGTCGAGCCCCCCGGAATAAGCCAGAACGATCTTTTTTATATCACTCATCGTCAGAATCTCCCAACATCGCGAATTACAAATCAATTTTATAGCACCTCATCAGTTCATTTTCGGTTTTAAAAACAAGAAAATGTTCTGATAAGAGTACTTATTTGCGGGCCGTGAAGGCCCCCATTTTGGTTGCGGGATTACTCCCGCATTAGACAGGCTTACTTGCGATTTACTTCAATCAGCTGATCCCAGCAGGGTCAGCAACAAAGCTTTCTGGACATGCAGCCGGTTCTCCGCCTGGGTGAAAATAACATCCTGACAGCGCTCGAAAACAGCTGCCGTAATCTCTTCTCCCCGATGGGCCGGCAGACAATGCAACACCAGAGCCCCAGGGGCTGCGATCCGTAAAAGCTCGTCATTGATCTGGTAACCTTGAAAAACCCGGCGGCGGATCGCGGCTTCTTTCTCCTGCCCCATGCTCGCCCAGACATCGGTATTCAAAACCCGGGCTCCGGCGGCCGCCGCTGAAGCCTCGGTCAGAACTTCAACCCGACCGGCGCCGGCATCCTGGTTAAAGCGAGCTAGGACTCCGGCATCCGGCTCATAACCGCGAGGACAAGCGAGTTTCAGATGCAACCCAAAAATCCGGGCCGCATTGATCCAGGAATTGGCCATATTATTGCCATCTCCGATATAGGCGATGGGCAAGCCTTGCAATTCCTCATAAACAAGACCAAGCTGCTCCATAATCGTAAAAACATCAGTCAGTACCTGACAGGGGTGAACCAGATCGGTCAGACCATTAATCACCGGAATACTCGCATAGCGGGCCATCAACTCAACATCTTCATGCGCGTAGGTGCGCACCATGATGCCATCGACATAACGCGACAGCACCCGAGCCGTGTCCTCAAGGGGCTCGCCGCGGCCCACCTGAGTGGCCGCCGAACTCATAAAAATCGCATGGCCGCCAAGTTGAAACATACCGACCTCGAAAGAAACCCGGGTGCGGGTTGAGGACTTGGTGAAAATCATAGCCAGTGTTTTTCCAGTCAGCGACCGTGCATATTTCCGGGGATCAGATTTCAGCCGAACCGCAAGACTCAGAACCTCTCCCAGCTGCTCCCCGGACCACTGCGCCAGATCAAGAAAATGTTCAGGTCGCGGATTTTGTGACATCACTCAGCACCTCGGTCAAAATCGCAAGCAGGGATTCAAGTTCGACCTCCTTGATAATCAGCGGCGGGGTCAGACGCAAAGTATTGCTTCCGGCCGAGCCCACCAGCAGGCCACGCTGAAGACAGGCGCCGACCACCTCGGCAACCGGTATTTTGAGATCGACCCCGAACATCAGACCAAGTCCGCGTATCTCGCCCAGCAATTGGGGGAAAACGCCGCGCAGACGTTCAAGCCCTTTCCGAAGAAAGTCACCGCGTTCATTCACCCGGTCAATCAGACCGGTCTCCCGCAGGGTTTCCAGTACAGCCAGCGCCGCCGCCGCGGCCAGCGGATTGCCGCCGAAGGTTGAGGCGTGACTGCCGGGCCCGAAATGACTGATGATCCGGTCACCGGCAAGCATCGCTCCGATCGGAAAACCGTTACCCAGGGCTTTAGCCGTGGTCAGAATGTCGGGGACAATCGAGCTTTGTTGATAGGCGAAAAAGGTCCCGGTACGACCGACGCCGGTCTGCACCTCATCCAAAAGCAGAAGGATCTTGTGCGCGTCGCAGATTTCCCGCAGACAAACGAGATAGTCGGGAGCCGGAACAATGACCCCGCCTTCGCCCTGGACCGGTTCCACCAGGACCGCGCAGGTCTTTTCCGTAATCGCCGCCGCCACCGCCGCCGGATCATTAAAGGGAACGTAATCAAAACCATCAAGCAGGGGATTGTAACCGATCTGCACCTTTTCCTGGCCGGTGGCGGCAATCGTCGCCATCGTCCGCCCGTGAAAGGAGCGCTGCATGGTAATAATGCGCTTGGCTCCCTCACCCAAAACCTCATGCCCGTAGCGTCGAGCCAGCTTAATCGCGGCTTCGTTGGCCTCGGCCCCGGAGTTACAGAAAAAAGCCTTGCCTCCGAAGGCCATCTCTCCCAGAAGCCGGCCCAGACGGGCCTGAGGCTCGATATGATAGAGATTGGAAACATGGAGCAGGCGGCCAGCCTGTTCGACAATCGCAGCCGTCACGCGCGGATGGCAATGGCCCAGATTGCAGACCGCGATTCCGGCCAGGCAATCAAGATACTCCCGACCCTCGGCATCCCAGACCTTTACCCCCTCACCGCGAACCAGGGCCACGGGGAAACGGTTATAGGTCGGAGCAAGGTGTTTTTGGGTCAGCGCGAAAACTTCTTCCGATTTACTCATTATTTAATTCTCCCGGCCGGATTTACGACTCGGCACCGGTCAAACAAAGAGATAAAAATATGGGGTTAAAAAATCAAGTAAGTCCCGGAATCTTAAGACCACCGGTGAGTTTGCTCATTTCGTCGGCCATCATCGCTTGGGCTTCCCGCAGGGCCTGATTAACCGCGGCCAGAATCAAATCCTGCAGCATTTCGATATCCTCGGGGTCAACCACGGCCGGTTCAAGAACAATCGAAAGAATTTCCTGCCGGCCGTTTGCCACGACTTTGACCATGCCGCCGCCGGCCGCCGCCTCGACCTGACGCTTGCCAACCTCTTCCTGCATTTTCGCCATTCGCGCCTGCATCTGCTGCGCCTGCTTCATCAGGTTTCCCATCCCTTTAGCCATACGCTTTCTCCTTACGAAAACATTACCTTGATAACCGGCAACTACTCAGCCAACCCGGAATGTCCGAATTTACACGGTTCGATTCGAGCGGTTAATCACTTGCCTGAATAATTACGTTAACTGTTTAAATTGGGCGGCTTATCGTAATGCCGCCGGCTAATCTTAAAAAGCCCACAAAGGCAAGCGCCAAGAAATAATCCTGAAGCATCAAAAGCCTTCCGACCTCAGACAAAGGATTAAGGCCTGCGCGCCTTGATTTCAACGACTCGACCCCCAAAGCGATCGCTGATAAAACGAATGCTGGGATCGTTAAAAATCTCCTCCTTGCTCGGCAGGGGACGCCGGGAGCCACCGCCATTACGAACCGGGCCGGAAGTCTCGCCCCCCGGCTTTAACTCCAGCAGTTCGAGCTCAACGCATTCGGCGTGGCCCAGAAACTCAGCCCAGAGCGCCAGGAGGTCGGATCTTGCACCCGGGTTATCGAGCAACAGCCGGGCATGCGGCGCGACCTTAATCCGCAGACGCTCAGCCGCCCCAACTTCCCGTCGGGAGCGCTGCAGCAGAGCACCGAGTCGCGCCTCTCGCGCCGCCACGAAGACCAGGAAATCACGCCACTGCAACTCAAGATTCGCAGGGGGGACGGTCTGATTTAAAACCTGGGGCGAACCGAAATCTTTCCCCCCGGCCGAGCCGCTACAATCCCCGCCACCCACCGTTTCCGATCGAAACGAAGCCGGCGGCGCAACCGGATCAGGAGCGGCAATAAACCTTGACGGCGCCGCGGCCGGCGTGGGCCCGGCATCATCGGACACAGACGAACTCCGCGACAAATCATCATAGACAAAGGGCGGTGGTTCCGGGGGCATCTCCGGCGCCGCCGAACTCGGACGCGGCCCCCGCTCTCCGGACCAACTCCCGGCCCCCAGACGACCGGGCGCCGAAGCAGCTTTCCGCACTTCGGCTTTCGCCACCGCTTCTCTGACGCGCCGCGGTTCCGAAGACAAAACCGAGGGGTTTGCGGGCCGGGCAAAAGCGGAAGCTTGGGACAAATGACCTTCCAGACGTTCGAGCAGCGGGCCCAGAGGCTGCAGATCACGAGCCATGCCGAGTTCCACCAAAGAACTTTCCAGGGTCAGACGGGGGCTCTGCGAGGCCTTTATTTTAATATAGTGCGTCTGCCAGAGATCGAAAAGCTGCTGCCAGTAGGCCAGTGAACGCTCGGCCAGCAAAGGTTCGAGCCGGGCGATGTCATCCGCCCCGATACCCAGTAGTTTTTTGAGTTCGCCGGAAATTTTCAGAAAAAGAACATCCCGCAGATAAAAAAGAAAATCTTCGACAAATTTTTTCAGATCAACCCCGGCCCGCTCAAGTTCGTCGACCAGAAAAATCGCGCCGCCCAAATCTCCCTTGACCAGCTTTTCGAGCAGGCCGAAATTATGCCGGGCTTCAATCAAACCCAGGGCAATACGCAGATCCTCGACCGCGATCATATCCCCCGCATAAGAGCGAACCTGATCAAGCAAGCTCAGGGCGTCGCGCATGCTGCCCCGGGCCTCACGGGCGAGAAGCTCAACGGTTCCTGCTGCAAAGGTCAGATCTTCGCGCCGGCCGATCTCGGTAAGCGTTGCCGCAATCGTGGCGCCGGTTAAACGTCCGAAATCAAAACGCTGACAACGCGACAGAATCGTCATCGGCACCTTGTGAGCGTCGGTTGTCGCCATGATGAACTTGATATGGGCGGGAGGTTCTTCCAGAGTTTTTAAAAGAGCGTTGAAAGCCTCCGGGGTCAGCATGTGAACTTCGTCGATAATATAAATCTTGTAAGGCGAAGTCTGAGGCAGGTAGGTGACGTTATCGCGCAACAGACGAATCTCGCCGACGCCGCGATTGGAAGCGCCGTCAATCTCGATCACATCGGCGGCATTGCCGGCGGTTACCGCGAGGCAGTTTCCACATTGATTGCACGGCTCGGGGGCGGGCCCCCGGCGACAATTCAAAGCCTTGGCCAGAATCCGCGCCGCCGAGGTCTTTCCGACCCCCCGGGTTCCGGTAAAGAGAAAAGCGTGCCCGACCCGATTCGCTCGAATTGCGTTCTGCAGGGTTCGGGCGATATGCTCCAAACCGGCGAGTTCGGCAAAACGCTGCGGGCGCCACTTGCGCGCCAAAACCTGATAAACCGTTTCAGTCATGCAACCCCACCAATTGTTTTTCCTTCGCCGCTGCGCTTTTCACCCAAAAAGTTGTCCCCATGGGTGATAACCAGGCTACCCTGCGGCACACGGCAAGCGGCGCTACCGCTGCTTCCTTCCGGACCTGACGGGGTTCACGCCGTCGCCGTTGCACAGGACCTGGTTATCACCCATGGGGACAAAAATGGCGGCAGCCTTAAAAGCCGCTATCCCAAATGCCTAACTTTTTTGTAACCGTGCAGACAGCCCGCAAGATCTCCGCGGTTCAATTCGAGCAGATAATCACCTAGCTGAACAGTCACACTCTTCTTATGCAAATGGCGGAGAGAGGGGGATTCGAACCCCCGGTACGGTTTCCCGCACACACGCTTTCCAGGCGTGCACCTTCAGCCTCTCGGTCATCTCTCCGGACCGGTGAAACCGCTCCGATTAGCAAATAAAACAAGCCCTGTCAAGCTCTATAATCTCACGGCCCCTAAAATCGGCCTGTAGAAACCACATCTCGCCCCATTCCCGGAAAAGCCAATCGCCGACTTTCATCAACCCGGCACGGCTTTTGCGCGCATTCACGCCAGGTGCGAATCGTGATAATTTAGCGCTCTTCTTCGCGGACCGAAAAGCGGCAATGAGGTTGCGGGATTATACCCGCACCAGCAGTAACAGAAGAAGATGGAGCCGTTACGAAGCCATCCGTAACCAGTCACCTCGGTATCTTGCTTTACAAGCAGCGAAAAAGCCGCATGCCGGCTCAAGGAGAAAATGACTCAGCCCACGCTCCCCCGACAAATAAAAATTACGGCCTTGGTCCTAGCGGCCGGAGAAGCCCGGCGCTTCGGCCAGGCAAAGCAGCTGCTCCCTTGGGGAGCCGGAGAAACCATTTTAAGTCACGTACTCCGTCAACTAAGTGAAACACCAGGAATCGACACGATTAACGTCATTCTCGGAGCCCGGCTGACCGAAATTCGCAAACAGCTGAAATTAGCCTTGCAAACGGTCAACATTATCCCTAACCCAACCTGGCAAGAGGGCATGTTCAGTTCAATTCGCGCCGGCCTGGACTATTGCGCCGGACAAAACCCGGCCCCGGCGGACGGCATTTTGGTCCTGCTCGGCGATATGCCCTTTGTCAGTTCAGCCCTGCTTAAAAAATTCATCGGGGCGGCCACCAGGGAAGGCAGCACCCCGGTCATCGCCACGGAAAATGGCCGGCCGGCCCATCCCTACCTGCTGCGAGCCCGGCATATCGGTGAGATTTTATCCTTAAGCGGTGAATTCGGCATCCGACCCTTCATCCAAAAACATTTTGCCGAAGCCGTAAAAATCGCAGTCGACAACCAAGCCGGGCGCCGCGACATCGATACCTGGGAAAGCTATTTCACTCTGCGCCCCAGCGACTCAGCCGCGGTCATTTCAACCTATCACCCCGTAACACCACCCGAATAAATGGCCTATTAATTGCTTTATTCGAATCATTATGAATGTGGCAGATAAAAAACGCCGGCGAAGTTTTTTCAGGGCTGCGGCGCGGACCTGAAAATCAAGTGAGAACCCACAAATACAACTCGACTCAACATGGAATTTTGCTGGAAAGATCTGCTGCAGACCCTGGAAAAAGAAGGGCGGGCCGCCCTGTGCACGATTATCGAGCGACGAGGCTCCGTTCCCCGTGAGGTTGGAGCCCGAATGCTGGTGCGGCCCGACGGCTCGATCAGCGGCACCATCGGCGGCGGCATCGGCGAGCATGAGGTCATCAAAGCGGCTTTGCAAAATTTGCATCTCGGTTTAAGCCGGGAACTGAACTTTTCCCTGGCCGGTGAACAGGGGCTGGATTCAGCCGCGATCTGCGGCGGCAACTTTACGATTTTCATTGCTTGTTGGGAAAAAAATGAAGACGGAGATCTGGCCGCCGGCATCTGCGTTAACCTGGAACAAGGGAAAACACCCTGGCTGCTGGAAACCCGCCCACAAGGCGGGCCCGGAAAAACCCTTCGCGCTCTGTACAACCAGGAACACCGGCAAGCTATCACCACCTTCGGGAAGTCCGGCGTTCCGCCGCTCCACCTGAATCCGCCAACAATCGACACAAACCCTGAAGCGGCGGTTCGCCCGGTAGAAATCGCGGGCCTGGACTGCCTGCTTTCGCATATCATTCCAGCTCCGCAAATGATCATTTTCGGGGGCGGACATCTGGCCCGACCTTTGGTCGAAATGGCCGCATGGTGCCGTTTTGCGGTAACGGTTATCGACGACCGCCCGGAGTTTTCGAATCGCGAACGCTTTCCGGCGGCCGACCGCGTCCTGACCGCTGACATGGAAGATATCCGCGGTTTTCACCAACCCGGCCCCCAGGTCTATCTGATACTGATTACCCGGGAACATAAACATGATTATATTCTACTGAAACAACTGCTCGGCACTGAATATGCCTATCTCGGCATGATCGGCAGCCGGAGGCGAACCAGCCAGGTAAAACAACGACTGCTTGACGAAGGTTTCAGCGAAAACGAAATCAAAAGACTCTGCTCCCCGATAGGCCTTGAGATCGGAGCCCAAACCCCGGCCGAGATTGCGATCAGCATCATGGCTGAAATCATCTTGAAAAAACACCAACAAGGAGCCTGATAAATGAAAAAAGAGCTGATCACTCTCCACATCAACGGCGACGATTACGAGCTTGCGGTTTATCCCTGGCGCACCCTGAACGAAATTCTGCGCGACGAACTCCACCTGACCGGCACCAAACACGGCTGCGGCACCGGTGACTGCGGGGCCTGCACGGTGCTGCTCGACAATCAGAGCGTTTCTTCCTGCCTGACCCTGGCGATCGAGGCCGCCGGTCATAAAATCACGACGATCGAAGGCCTGGCCGGAAAGGAAAAAGCCGCCGACCCGGAACACCAGGAACTCCACCCGCTGCAGGAGTCATTTATCGCCAAGGGTGCGATTCAGTGCGGCTTCTGCACCCCGGGAATGATTTTGTCGAGCAAGTTCCTTCTCGACCATACTCCACTCCCGAATGAATCCGAGATTCGCGCCGGTCTCTCCGGTAACCTCTGCCGCTGCACCGGTTACAATAAAATAGTCGAGGCGATTGCCGACGCCGCCACTAAACTTCAGGAGAAATAACCTTGACTCTGCCCAAATTCAATTTTCTCGCGCCCACCACCCTGGCCGAAGCCTGCGCGCTTCTGGAAAAGCACCAGGGCCGAATCAAACTTAAAGCCGGCGGCACCGACATGCTGGTCCGTCTGTCGCACCGGGCCGTCAAACCCGATTACCTGCTCAGCATCAAACAGCTGCCGGGCTTGAATGAAATCAGCCATGATCAGGAAAACGGTCTGACCATCGGCGCGCTGGCGCTGTTACGCCAGGTTGAAAGTCATCCGCTGATTCTGGAAAAAGCCCCGATGGTAGCCCGGGCCGCACACGCCACGGCCACGGTCCAGATTCGCAACATGGGTACGGTCATGGGCAATCTCTGCAACGCCTCGCCCTCGGCCGACAACATTCCGACCCTGATGGCGATGAACGCCTCGATTACCACGGTTTCCGGAAAAGGGGCCCGGGAAATCCCCCTGGACGAATTTTTTCTCGGGCCGGGACGAACCGCCCTGGCCGCCGATGAAATCGCGACCGCCATCAAAGTTCCGGCGGCCTCTCTGCAAAACGGCGTCAGCTACCAGAAGATTTCGCCGCGCTCCAAGGTCGATATCGCGGCCGTCAATATCGGGGCGATGATTGCTCTCGACGCGGAAAAAAGATGTCGGGAGGTGCGTATCGTCATGGGCGCGGTCGGGCCGACGCCGCTACACGCGATGCAGGCCGAGGCTTTTCTGCCGGGCAAATTTCTCAACGAAGAAACCCTGGCCGAGGCCGGCCGTCTGGCGGCCGAAGACGCCGCCCCGATCTCAGATGTCCGAGCCAGCCGTGAATATCGTAAACTGATGGTCGAAGTTCTGACCAAACGGGCTCTGCTGGAAGCCGCGGGCCTGGCTTAGAAACAACGGACCGTCCAGATTACCAACCACCCGCGGAAAAACCCGGGATTTCCCGGCGAAACCGTGGTTTTAAACAAAAGGATCTACCTCATGAGTGAAAAACTTGATTATTCGGTGGTCGGCAAAAGCCTGCCCCGTTCCGACGCTAGAATCAAGGCGGTCGGCGCGGCCAAGTACGCGGATGACATTTTTCTCCCCGGCATGCTTTACGGCAAACTGCTGCGCAGTCCGGTAGCCCACGCCCGCATCAAAAGCATCGACACCAGCGCGGCCGAAGCCCTGCCCGGCGTCAAATGCGTGATTACCGGCCAGGATATTCCAAAAATCAAATACGGCAACTGGCGCCTGGTCCCGGAAAGCCAGGATGAATACGCCCTGGCCATCGACAAGGTTCGGTTTATCGGTGACGAGGTCGCGGCGGTGGCGGCCCTCGACAAGGACAGCGCCGAAGAAGCGATTCGCCTGATTCGGGTTGAATACGAAGAGCTGCCCGGAGCCTACTCGGTTGAGGAAGCTTTGGCCGCCGTCGCCCCGGTAATTCACGACGAATATCACCAGGACATTCCCAATATCAGTCTCGACCGGAAAATCGAATACGGTGATCTTGACCGCGCTTTCGCCGAAGCCGACCTCGTACTTGACGATGTCTTTACAGTGCACGCCACCAGTCACGCCTACATGGAACCCTGCGCCTGCGTTGCCGAATACGATCATGATGGCCGCCTGACGATCTGGACCTCGACACAGACCCCCTATTTTGTCCAGTGCCTGCTGGCCCTGACCCTGGAAATGCGGGAAAACGACATTCGCGTCATCAAACCTTTTGTCGGCGGCGGTTTCGGCGGCAAGATGGAAATGCGTCCCTGGGAATTCTGCGCCGCCTTCATGGCCCGCAAGCTTGGTCGCCCGGTCAAGTTCACTTTGACCCGGGAAGAGGAACTGGCCACTGGCCGGCGGCGCCACCCGATGCGGATTCACTCGAAGGTTGCGTTTCGTAAAGACGGCATGATTCTGGGCAAGGAATTCAACGTCTATCTCGACGGCGGCGCCTACAACAGCATGGGACCGACCGCCTGCTTTTTATGCGGAAATTTCGGGGCCATGCTCTACAATTATCCCAATTATCGTTACTACGGTGCTCATGTTTACACCAATAAGCCCCCGGCCGGCGCAATGCGCGGCTTCGGCGCGCCCCAGGCCCTGTTCGTCGCTGAAACCCAGATGAACATGGCGGCCGAAAAACTCGGTCTCGATCCACTGGATATTCGCCTGATGAACGCCATGGAAACCGGCGACGAAATCCCAGGCGTGGCCACGATTTCTAGCTGCGGCTTCAAGGAATCGCTGGAAAAGGTCGCGGAGATGACCGACTGGCGCAACAAACGCAAAAATCTTAAACCCGGGCAAGGTATCGGCCTGGGCTGTTACAGTTTTATTTCGGGCGGGGTTTTCAACTGGTTCAACACCCGCTACAACTTTACGCGGGCCGAGGTGCGCGCCTTTGATGACGGCACCGTCCACCTGTTGACCATGGCCTCCGACATCGGCCAGGGCTGCGATACGGTTTTACGCCAGATTCTGGCCGAGGAACTTGGCCTGCAGGTTGGTGATATCCGCCTGACCGCGGCCGATACGGCGGTCACGCCGCAGGCCGATCTCGGCACCTGGGGCAGCCGGGTGACCCTGATGGCCGGCAACGCCGTGCGCAAGGCGGCGCAGCAGGTCAAGGAAGAACTTTTCAGGGTTGTCTCCCTGAAATTCGATCTCAATGTCATTCATGATTTACGCTGTGGCGACGGCAAGATTTTCCCCGCCAACCGCCCGGATCGGGCCGTGCCTTTCGGCGAAGCCGTCAAGATGGCCCAGCGCGCCAATCGGGGTGAGCCGATTATCGGTTACGGCTCCTACACCCCGCGCAACAAGGGGCTGGTGACTCCGGCTTTCAGCTTCGGAGCCCAGGTGGCGGAATGCCAGGTGGACAAAGAAACCGGCGCCGTTGAGGTCAAATACATGACCACCGCCCACGACTGCGGCACACCGATCAACCCGATGTCGGTCGAAGGCCAGCTCGAAGGTTCGGTTCACATGGGTCTGGGTTATGCCCTGTGCGAACAGTTTATCATGAAGGAAGGCAAGACCCTGACCACCACCTTTCTCGATTACAAGATTCCCTGCGCCGAGGATATGCCGCCGGGGGTCTCGGTCCATATCGATACCTATGAACCGGACGGTCCCTTCGGCGCCAAGGAAGCCGGTGAAGGCCTGGTTTCGCCGACCGCGCCGGCGATTGCCGACGCCGTCTACAACGCCACCGGCTACCGTTGCATGGATCTGCCGATTACTCCGCAAAAGATTCTGACCGGCATCGGCCGCATCAGGGAAATATAAACCGGGGAAAACACTTCAGGAGATCATTAATCTTGTGAAAAAAAAGGAAGACCCGAAAAAGCTTACAAACGGCTTCAGGGTTATCCAGGCAGGCCGGCGACCGCCCTGCCTGGACCCCGGCTATGCCTTCTGCCGCGGCTGTTTCGGCTGGCAGAATATGATCGACGCCGCGACCGGCGAAAATCCCATCTGGCGTCGGGCCGAAATTCACTGCAGTGAAACCGGCTTAACGGTCCGCCTGGCCCTCGACAACAACAATCCGCATAATCCCACCGGCAAAAAAGAAAAACCGGTCCGCCCCTGCCCTTCCTCCTTTCCCATCAGCGCAGGAGCAACCTCGCGGCCATAACTTGAAAAGATAGTTTCGCCGCGAACGAGACGGCTTCAGACCGTTGCACTCTCGGGGGTTAACCGGGTTTTGCGCAATTTGACCGTCCGCAACCAAACGCCACCGCAGCCCAAGGGATGAAAACGCCCCGACTCAACTTTAGAAAACGCTTGTTAGTCGGCCATTAAAATGCTACACCTCGGGGCTGAAAATGAATACCAACAACGGAAAAGGCGGAAAAGGCGGAAAAGGCGCCGACCTTTAGCAGCACGACAACCATCCCCAAAGGAAAAATTTTGCCGGAACTTCCCGAAGTTGAAACCATCGCCGCGGCGTTGCGCGGCCCGCTGCCGGGCCGTCGCATCACCGACATCAAGACCCGCTGTCTACAACTGCGCCGGCCGCTGCCGCTGGCGGAACTGGCGAAGCTGGTCAACGAAACCATCCTTGCCGTGGAACGCCGGGCTAAATATCTGTTGCTGACCATCAGCAACGGACACGTACTGCTGCTGCATTTAGGCATGACCGGCACCTTACGCCTTGATCCCCCGACGGCTCTTCCCGGACGCCATGACCACCTGGATCTCGAACTTGACCGCAACCTGATTCTGCGCTTTCGCGACCCGCGCAAGTTCGGCCTGGTGGCCGTGGTTAAACCGAATCCCGATGGCGGCGTGCAGGAACTTGCAGCCCTGGCCCCGGAACCACTGAGCGCTGATTTTTCGACCGCCTATTTTTATGAACTCAGCCGCAAGCGAAACACCCCGGTAAAAAACTTTATCATGGATCAGCACCGGGTGGTCGGGGTCGGCAATATCTACGCCAGCGAATGCCTGTTTCGCGCCCAAATCCTGCCGAGCACGCCGGTCGGCAGGCTCAGCCGGGAACGCTGCCACGATCTGGTAAACAGAATCAAGGAGGTCCTGAGCGAGGCTATCGCCAGCGGCGGCACCACGATTTCCGACTTCCACGCCGTCGACGGCAGCGAGGGGGCCTTTGTCCGCAAACTGGAAGTTTACGGCCGCAACGGTGAAGCTTGCCTAAAATGTCAAAAACCGATAGAAAGAACGGTCATCGGCGGGCGCGCCACCTTCTTCTGCCCCCGGTGTCAAAAAGCCTAGAAATTGCCGGCCCGTAAAACGCGGGCCGTTTTATAAGGTCTTCACGAGAAAACCCCGGACAGCCCGGAAATTTTAACGCTTCTAAGGAGGTAAAAAATGAGTCGTTCATTTTGCCCGGTACAGGCCGACAGCGCCCTGATCATAGTCGATTACCAGGATGCGATCCTGAACACCTTTGCGGCCAAGATTCGCGAGCAGCTGCACCGACAGACCCTGCTCTGCATTCGTATGGCGCAGCAGCTGCAGCTGCCGATCATCGTGCTTGAACAGTATCCCAAAGGGTTGGGCGCCACCAATGCAGAAGTCCGGGAGCTTCTCGGCAAGGATTATCAACCTCTGGACAAAAAGGTTTTTTCCGGCGCCGGCCTGATTCAGGAGCGGCTGCCGGAGCTGAAACGCAACCAGCTGCTGATCATCGGCATCGAGACCCATATTTGCGTCATGCAGACCGCAGTTGACCTGCTGGACATTGGTTACGCGCTCTTTCTGCTGACCGATGTCGTCGGCTCCCGCTACACCCACGACTGGCGGGCGGGCTGTGATCTGATTACCCGGGCCGGTGGTCTGCCGACAACCCTGCAAACGGTTCTTTATAACTATCTGGGCGCGGCCGAGGGGCCGAATTTCAAGAATATGCTGCCGTTTTTAAAGCAGTGAAATGCAGTAAACCATAACTTGGGCTCTGCGGTTCAAGAACCAGCAAAGCTGATTTTATACTGAGCGACCTGGCTCGACACGGAAAGAATGATCATGGATGACGCGATAATCCGCAAAATCAAACAGGTGGTCTCCGCCAATTTCAACAACAGCTGCGGGCACTACCAGGATTTTGAAGAAAAACATGGTTTTTTTGCCGCCCTGACACTGAAACTGGCGGCGCTGGCCGGAGTCGGAAAAGGCTCGCAAGTGCTTGATATCGGCTGCGGAAATGGCGCCTCGGCCGCGATTCTGAGCCGAGAACTCGAATGCGAGGTTTTAGGCTTTGACCTTTCTCCCGGCATGATTGAACAGGGTCGACAGCTGATCCATGATTCCAGGGTCAGACTGGAAGTCGGTGACGCGGCCACCCCGGAGACGGTAACCAAAGGGAAAAAGTTTGATGCCGCCCTCTATAACGCGGCCATCTTCATTATTCCCGATGCCGAAAAGAGTCTCCGCGCGGCAGCGGCCTGCCTCAAGCCGGAAGGGTCACTGGGTTTTTCCTTCTACCCGCAGATCCTGGCCGCCGACGGCAGCGAACTCTTTCCCTTGTGTTTTGAGCGCTGCGCCTTGCCGAGACCCAAAGCCCAGGTGGTCACCAGTTATGAAAAAGCCTTGCAGGGGCTGCAACAATGTTGCCGGGAAGTCATCGAAGGCAGCTGGGAATTTCCCTATACGGAAAGCTTTCTTTGTGATTTCTTTTCAATTCCGGCGCAGTCCGCCTCACTTTTCCCCCGGCTTGACTACGAAGAGCGCCGTCAACTGGTGCCTAAGCTCTTTGCCGCCCTGCAAGCGGAAGCGGCGACAACCAGAATCGTCTGGCGTCTGGCGGCGGGCCGAATATAGAAGTCACCCCAAACGATGAATCGATAATCAGCAAGAACCGTAACCGGCCATTCTTGCAAAGGAAAGTTAAGCCATGGATTACAATAACAACCAAGCCGACAAGGATCTGGCCGTGGTCTTGGTGGTCGGCAGGGATCGCAGCGGCATTGTCGCCCAGATTTCCGATTTTCTCTGGAAAGAGGAAATCAATATCGAGGATATTTCACAGAAAATCATGCAGGGTATCTTCGTGATGGCAATGCTTGTTGATCTTGCTAACGCCCGCAGCGATCTCGGGGTACTGGCCCCCAAAATCGAAAAGCTCGGAGACAAAATCGGTCTTTCGATCCAGATTCAGCATCAGCGGATTTTCACGGCCATGCACCGGGTTTAGCGGGAGAAAAAGCGAAATGCCATTAGACGTGTCCCTGGAAGAAATTTACGAAACCTACCGCATGACCGAAAAGGAGCATTTCGATATTCGGGCCGTGACTCTGGGCATCAATCTGCTGCCCTGTACTGCGGACGACTTCGATCAGCTCTGCCGCCGGGTCGAGAAAAAAATCATAACGACCGCCCGGCAATTTGTTAAAAGAGCGGAACAGGTTGATGCCCGCTTCGGAATTCCAATCATCAACAAACGCCTGACGATTACACCGGCGGCCCTGGTTCTGGCCGGAGCCCTGACCGGGAATGCCGAAGAAGACCGGTTCCGAGTGGTGCGTTTTGCCCATTTGCTGGATCATTGCGCCCACGAGGTCGGGGTTGATTTTCTCGGCGGCTTTGGCGCCTTGGCGGAGAAAGGCATGACCTACGCCGATCAGGCTCTGGTTGACGCGATTCCGGAAGCCCTGGGCTCAACCGAAAAAATCTGCGGCTGCATTAATCTGGCCAGCAGTAAGTCGGGAATCAACATGCGGGGGGTCGCCAAAATCGGCTCGGTGATCCGGGATCTGGCCTTAAACAGCGAAAACGCCATCGGAGCCGCCAAGTTCGTCGTTTTCGCCAACGCCGTCAGTGATAATCCCTTCATGGCCGGTGGCTTTCATGGCGTGCAGGAAGCCGACAACGTCCTGAATATCGGAATCTCCGGCCCCGGCGTCGTGCGACGCACGGTAGAGGCCGCCCCGCGGGACCTGCCCCTGGATAAGATTGCCGAGCTCATCAAAAAAACCGCCTTCAAGATCACTCGGGCCGGCGAGCTCGTCGGGCGTGAACTGGCCCGCGACCTGGGCGTACGCTTCGGCTCACTCGATCTTTCCCTGGCCCCGACGACGGCGGTCGGCGACAGTGTCGGGCGCATCCTTGAAGCCATGGGCCTGGAAAGAGTCGGCACTCACGGTTCCACTGCGGCCCTGGCCCTGCTCACCGATGCCGTTAAAAAAGGAGGTCTCATGGCCTCCAGTCACATCGGCGGCCTGAGCGGGGCTTTTGTGCCGGTAAGCGAGGATATCGGTCTATCGGAAGCGGTCAGGTGCGGAGCGCTGACCATCGACAAGCTCGAAGCCATGACCACGGTCTGCTCCGTCGGACTTGATATGATTCCGGTCCCCGGCGACACCAAGACCACGACGATCTCGGCCATCATCGCCGATGAGCTGGCCATCGGAGTCATGAACAATAAAACCACGGCCGTGCGCCTGATTCCGGTGCCCGGCAAAAAAGCCGGTGATATGGTTTCCTGGGGCGGACTTCTGGGCGAGGCCTGGATTGTACCGCTGCATCAGGAAAGCAGCGACTACTTTATCTGGCGCAAGGGGCAGATTCCTGCACCAGTCACAAGTTTCAGAAATTGATTTCAACCCGCGCCGCGGACGCAGACATTTAAAAGGGCCGGAATGAGGCTGGTTGCATGATTAAAAACATTGATAAACGAGATCAGTATCTGATTGACGATTTCAAGCTGGAAGAAAGCTGGCGAATGTTTAAAATCATGGCAGAGTTCGTTGAAGGTTTCGAACAGCTTGCCAGCATAGGACCGGCGGTTTCGGTCTTCGGTTCGGCCCGAACCAGTCCCGAGCATCTTGATTATCGACAGGCCCTCTATCTGGGCAATCTCCTGGCCAAGGAGAAGATCACCGTGATTACAGGGGGCGGCCCCGGCATCATGGAAGCCGCCAACCGCGGCGCTAAGGAAGCCGGGGGCACTTCCATCGGCCTGAATATCACTCTGCCGATGGAACAAAAACCAAACGAGTTCACCTCTCGTCTGGTCTCCTTTAAATACTTCTTCGTCCGCAAGGTCATGCTCATCAAGTACGCCCGCGCTTTCGTGGTCTTTCCGGGTGGATACGGCACCATGGACGAAACCTTTGAAGCCCTGACTCTGATTCAAACCAACAAGATCAAACCTTTTCCCATCATTCTCTACGGTTCCCACTTCTGGCGCAATCTGACGGAATGGTTTCAGGATGAACTGGTGAGCGCCGGACTTATCGCGGAAGACGATCTCGATCTTTTTCAGGTCAGTGACGATGTTGAAGAAGTGGTCGACATCGTCAGACAGTACATTTTCGAAAGACCCGAGTACGAATAAAAAAACCTCGCCTCAGGCTTGGGGCCGCAAAAAAGGCGCAAGCCCAAGACTTCACTCGAATGCGGGAATAAGCCCCCCAACCCAAACGGCCTTGTCGGCCCGCACCTGACGGAGCTTCCGCTGGTCACAAAGAAGCACTCTCATCAGTTCATCTTCTTGTTTTTTAAACCGAGAATGAACTGTCAGGTACTAAAATGATTTTGTGCTCCATCAGGGAGATGCGACGGAGTGCGGCATCAACAAGTTTTTGTTCCCCGAAAATATTTTCCAGCAGAATCTTGCCTCCCTCGGGTTTCAGAATATAAACCCCCTCCATAACCAAGTTTTCCCGGCCATCTTGCTCAAGATAGGCATTTGCTTCACACATTTTTGCTCAGCTCCTCATTGATCAAAAAAATCAGATTATCGATCAGAACCGGCAAATGCTCCCTCTGCACCCCGACAACTTCGACATTTTCCTGATTCAGGGGAAGGAGAAATTTTTTCGCCGGCCCGGAGGCAATGGCTGTAGCCATGGCTGGAGTCAGTTCTCCCATCATGGCGTGGGCCATAATGACAGAAATCGTCCCGACCACGATATCCGCACGCCCCACGGAACGAACAATCGCGTTCTCACCGGTGGCTCCACGATTAGCCCGAACCTTCATCATGGCGGAAGTGGCTATCGCATTGGTTCCCAGTGCCCAGACCTCAACTTTTTCGCCATACTCCTCTTTCAGACGCCGGATAATCGCACTACCGATCCCTCCGCCCTGACCGTCTACGACCGCTACCCGCATCACTTAATGCCCTCATTGAATAATGTTGCCCGGGAAAAGACTTCCCGCAGACCACGTTTTCCTCATCCCGCGCCCGGCTTTACCTCAGGCAGCGCTATTGGTAATTCAGATCGGGTATCTTATGCCAGAGTTAAACTTTTCGCAACCTGAAAAACCAATAAAAATTTAGCGCACATTGTGGTTACAAAAGAACGTCGCAACCCAGAATCACGGCAACGGTTCGCGACGCCACATAAAGCACCTTCTCGAAAGCCATTCATTTCAGTTCAATCCAGTAATTTGCCTCTTGACAAGAAAGTTTTCAGTGCTATCTTATGTGAGGCCTCACGTTTTTAATGGTTTTATGCGGACATGATTTTTGAGTTCGTCTTTTTTTTGATGTATTTTTCTGTAATTTCAACAACCTGAGGATTTACTAATGAGTGAAAAATGTAGTGACGGCGCGACCTGCGGCAGCTGTAGCAGTTCCGAAAAATGTTCCGCGGAAGAAAAAAAAGCCCGTGAGGAAGAGGTTTTAAATTCCCGTCTCTCCCACATCAAACATCGCCTGGTGGTCATGAGCGGCAAGGGTGGAGTCGGCAAAAGTACGGTTGCGGTCAGTCTCGCGGTCTGTCTCGCCAGACAAGGATATCGAGTCGGACTGCTCGACGCCGACATTCATGGTCCCAATATCCCCAAGATGCTGGGCCTCGACAACAAACGCCTGCAAGCTGGTGAAAACGGCATTATTCCGGAACCTGCCATGGAAAACCTAACCGTGGTCTCGATGGCGTTTCTCCTTGAAAACCAGGATAATCCGATTGTTTGGCGCGGCCCGTTGAAACATACGGTCATTCGCCAGTTCGTCGCGGATGTGCAGTGGGGCGAACTTGACTTTCTGATTGTTGACCTGCCGCCGGGAACCGGGGATGAGGCTTTGAGCGTGGCCCAGGTGATCAAGCCGTTGGATGGCAGCATTATCGTCACCACTCCCCAGGACGTGGCCCTGCTCGACTCGCGTAAATCCGTGGTCTTCAGTCAGCAGATCGAGGTTCCGGTACTGGGCATCGTCGAAAACATGAGCGGCTTCAAATGCCCCCATTGCCGGCAATCCATAGATCTTTTTAAACAAGGTGGCGGCCGTAAGGCGGCTGGGGATCTTCAGGTACCTTTTCTGGGAGCGGTTCCCCTTGATCCTCAGGTTGTCATCCAGGGAGATGCCGGCAAACCCTTTGTCACGACCTTTCCCGACACCCCGGCAGCGGCGGTTTTCAAAGAGATCGTGGCGAAAATTGAAACCTCCGTCAACGCCTAAAGGCTTGCGGAAACAGTGACAAAAAGCTACGGTTGTTTTTCCCGCGAAAAAGGTTTATACTGCTTGTAAGAATTGACTCAATCAAGCCGTGTCACGACAAGTAAAATTACTGCAGGAGGTAACTGGATGGAAACTCTGGAATGCATCGCTCAACGTCGCAGTGTCAGAAAATTCACCGAACAGGAAGTCAGCAACCAGCAGCTCAAAGAGCTGATGCAGGCCGCCCGCCTAGCTCCCTCCTGGGCAAATACCCAGTGCTGGGAATTTGTTATCGTCAGAGACACCGCGACAAAGGCAAAACTGGCCGAAACCCTGCCCGAAGGCAATCCGGCCCGCAAGGCGGCCGCGAATGCCCCGGTGTTGCTCGTCGCCTGCGGCAAACTCGGCACCTCTGGTTTTTACAAAGGCCAGGCCGCAACCAGCAAGGGTGACAACTGGTATCTTTTCGATGTCGGGCTGGCGGTCCAGAATATCTCTCTGGCGGCTCATGCCATGGGGCTGGGTACGGTGATTCTCGGTCTTTTCGATGCTGAGGCGGCCGGCAACATCCTGAACCTGCCGGATTCAGTGAAGGTAGTTTCCATGGTGCCTCTCGGCTACCCTCTCAAAGAGGGGGGAACAGCCCCGACCCGCAAACCTCTGTGTGAGTTTGTGTTCAGCAATCGCTATGAAAACGGCTGGGTTTCCGGTGACGAACAGAATCTCTGCTTTCTGGGAGAAGACATGTAAGGATGCGGCGGGAATCCGCTCCCTAAAAAGATATTTTAACTCCCGAAAAAAGCGCCGCCTCTACTTGGGCGAACAATCCGAGGCGGAGCTTTTTTCGGGGACAAGAGTTAGCTAACCATAAGAACATCAGGAGGAACAAACAATGAAAAAGATTGCTCTCGCGGCCGATGACATGCTTGGCCTTGACGGAGAAATGAGCATGCACTTCGGCCGCTGTCCGGCCTATGTCCTGGCTCAGGTCGATGAAAACGGCGAAATCAAGGCCAGCGAAATCGTCGAGAATCCCTATTTCAAACAGCATACCCCGGGACAGGTTCCACGCTTTATCAACTCCCTGGAAGTCAATACCATAATCGCCGGGGGAATGGGACCGAAAGCCATTGAGATGTTTAATGCTTTTGGGATTGAAGTGGTCACCGGAGTCGGCGGTCGAGTCGGCAACGTTCTCAAAGCTTACCTTGCCGGCGAAATTTCAGGGGCCGCAGGCTGCAGTCACGATCATGACCACGAACATGGAGGATGTCAATAATGAAAGTTGCAATCAGCGTGACCAAGGCCGGAAATGATGCCACCCTGGAAATGCGTTTTGGCCGCTGTCCTTATTTTGCAGTTTACGACAGCGATACTCAAGCGTATGAATGGTTTGAAAACAGCGGTATCAAGGCCGCCTCAGGAGCCGGAACCGGGGCTTCACAGGCGCTGCTCGACCGCGGGGTCGAGGTTGTGATCAGCGGTCAGTTCGGCCCCAAGGCGGCCCAGATTCTGAACAGCGCCAAGGTCAAAATGCTGCTCGCTCCCGCAGATCTTCCTCTGGCTGAAACTATCGCTAAATGGCAGGCCGGAAACCTCAAGGAATACGCGATTCAGAGATATTAACTCCAGCGGTTCTCAGGAGGCCGGCCGCAAAAGGCCTGACGCCACATCAACCTGTTGAAACTGTTCAGCGTAGACGTGAACCTCAGGGAAAACTGTGAGTTGACCTGATTTCTGCGGGAAAACGGAGTCGGGTCCCCTGATTTTCCGTAACCTGTCAATAATAAAGGAGATCACCATGCCCGGATTAGATGGTAAGGGGCCTCTGAACCAAGGCCCGCAAAGCGGACGCGGCCTTGGTCGCTGCCGACCGGCGGGGAAGTCATCCGCCTCGCAAACAGCGGAGACCGTAAGCGATCAACTGATAAAAATAGACCCCGAAAATCTTGATAATTCAACCCCTGCTGACCGCGATGAAGAAATCATGGGACGTGGCCGTGGCGGCCGACCCCGCGGCTGCGGACGCGGCCAGGGCGGTGGCGGCGGAGCCGGTGGCGGACGCGGCCGGGGCACAAAACCATAAACTTAATTTGGGCCGGGGCGCCCTGAGGTTATCAGGAAAACTTTAACCTCAGAGTCCCGGGCTCAAATGCAGCCCAGAACTGCTCGACAGTTCCGTTTGAACATCAACCGCAAGGGATAATTTATGATTATCACGATTGCCAGTGGTAAAGGTGGAACCGGTAAAACCACTATCGCCACCAACTTGGCCCTGTCTGCTTCGAGCGCACAATATCTTGACTGCGATGTCGAGGAACCTAACGGCCATATGTTTCTCAAGCCCACCATCAGCGAGCGGCGCGAGGTCACCATCCCGATACCGGAGATTGATGAAAAACTCTGCGACCGCTGCGGACAATGCGCGAAAGCCTGTGAGTTCAACGCCCTGGCCGTGATTGGCGAAAAGGTAATGTTCTTTGCCGAGCTCTGCCACGGCTGCGGCACCTGCACTTACGTCTGCCCTAAAAAAGCCATCCACGAAGGCGGCAAAGAAATCGGCTGCCTGGAACTGGGACATGCCGGCCTACCAGGGGCCGAAAGCCTGCTTTTTGCTCAAGGAATTTCACAGATCGGCAACCCCTTAAGCCCACCGGTCATCAAACAGCTCAAAAAGCTGATCGACCCGGAGCGCTTTGCGATTCTGGATGCTCCCCCCGGCACCTCATGCCCCATGGTTCAGACCATGCTGGGCAGCGATTACTGCCTTTTTGTCACCGAGCCAACCCCTTTCGGCCTCAACGATCTGAAACTGGCCGTTGGCGTCGCCCGGCAGCTTCAAATCCCCTGCGGAATTGTCATCAACCGGTCTGACAGCGGAGATGATGAAGTCGTTAAATACTGTAACCGGGAGAAGCTGCCGATTTTACTTGAAATTCCTTTTAATCGCGATCTGGCCTTTGCCTACTCCCGGGGTCTAGCTGCGGTCATCAGCAATCCGGACCTGCGAAAAGCCTTTGTCGGACTTTACGAAAAGATTGTCGCGGAGGTGAGCAAATGAAAGAACTGACCATTATCAGCGGCAAAGGCGGCACGGGCAAAACCACCATAACCGCAGCTTTTGCAACGCTGGCTGAAAACAAGATTCTGGCCGATTGTGATGTCGATGCCGCCGATCTGCATCTCATTCTGGAGCCCGAGGAAATCTCCAGTGCCGATTTTAGCGGAGGTCGCAGCCCCGTACTGAATCAGGATAAATGCGTCGCCTGCGGTGAATGTCGGCGTCTTTGCCGTTTCGGGGCAATTGATTTCAGCGAAGCCACAGGTTTTACGATCAATAGCTTTGCCTGCGATAATTGCGGCCTCTGCGCTTACGTCTGTCCGGAAAACGCCATCGGCATGGTTGAAAGCATTAATGGCCGCTGGTTTATTTCAGCCACGCGGGCCGGGAAAATGGTTCATGCCCGTCTCGGAATCGGCGAGGACAACTCCGGTAAGCTGGTCACCTTGGTACGCCGTCAGAGCCGCAGGCTGGCCCTGCAGGAGGGCCTGGAACTCCAGATCAACGACGGCCCTCCGGGAATTGGTTGTCCGGTTACGGCCGCTATTACCGGGGTTAACCTGGTCCTGATTGTCACGGAGCCCAGCCTTTCCGGCATTCACGATATGGAGCGGGTGCATGAGCTTTGCCGACACTTCGACATTCCCGCGATGGTTTGCGTGAATCGGTTTGATCTGAACCTGCTCAACACGGAAAAGATCCGCGCTTACTGCACCAAAAATGAGCTCCCTCTGGTCGGCGAAATTCCGCTGGACACCGTGGTCAATCGGGCTCAGGTCGCACGCCAGAGTATCATTGAATATGACTGTGGCTTAATCAATCAGATTGTCCGCGAAATGTGGCGCAAGGTTGAAATGGCGCTGCAGGAAAAGTAATGTTTTTTGCTTTGAAAAGCTCCGCCTTCGGGTAGGCTGCCCCAAGCTCAAGAACCCCGACCGAGCAAAACCGCGCGGCATTGCAAAAACAAGATGAAGGACTCGCCATGACGACAACGGCTCAAAAGGAATTAAAACCCCACCTGCAAAAGGTGCTGGGTTCACTCCGCGACCCCTCGACCGGGATGCGCCTGGAAGACTTGCCCTTACTTGACGGCCTTGAGATTGATGAAAAGGGCATCAATCTCAGCCTGAGCCCCTCTTCAAACGTCTGCCCCTTGATTTTCAAGCTCGGCAGTGATATTAAGCAGGCCGTGCAGGAAGCAGCTCCCGGGGTGCCGATTCATTTTTTGATTAATAACCATAAACGCAAACAGGAGATCGAAGAGTTTCTCTCCGACACCTGAGTACACTACCTTTGAGTCCCAAATCATCCCATCTCTTCGGTCCGGTTCCATCCCGACGGCTCGGACTCTCGCTTGGCATCGACTTAGTCCCGTTCAAGACCTGTACACTGAATTGCATCTACTGCGAACTCGGGAAAACCGCCCAGCCAATGACCGAGAGGAAAGAATATGTTTCCTACGCCGTCCTGGAAGAAGAAATCAACCGATTTTTCGATCTCAACCCTCTGGAAAACCGAATCGACTACATCACCTTGTCCGGCTCCGGGGAGCCGACTCTTAACACCGCCCTGCCACAGGTGGTCGAGCTTTTGCGCCGAAAAACCACGACTCCGATCGCCCTGCTGACCAACGGCACCCTATTTTCAGATCTTGCTGTCCGCCAAGCGGCCCTTGGGGTCGATCTGATTTTACCCTCCCTGGATGCGGTCAGCCAGGAGATTTTCGCAAAACTTAACCGCCCCGCCCCTGAACTGGATAATGAAAAGATCATCGCCGGCCTGATCGCCCTGCGCCGTGAATTCAGCGGGCAGATCTGGCTGGAAATTCTCTTCTGCCGGGGATTTAATGACAACCCCGAAGAGATTTTCCGCCTGATTGCCGCCGCAAAACAAATTATGCCCGATAGGATTCAGCTTAACACCGTCGTCCGCCCCGGAGTGCTGAGCAGCGCCCAAGCGGTCAGCGCCGAATTCCTGGCCGCATGGGCCTCGCATTTTACACCGCCTGCGGAAATCATCGCGCCGTTTTCATACCCCGGTGCGCAAACCTGCGGCCTTGAAAAGAGTGAAAAGTTAATCATCGAAACCCTGAAACGCCGCCCCTGCACACTGGCGGATCTGGAAAAAGCCATGGGCCTAAAAAGGGTCGAGGTCCTGAAAATAATCTCGCTGCTGCTTGAGAAAAAGCAGATCAAGCCCCTCGATCATGAGGGCCGGCGCTATTACCAGAGTATTTGATCGGCAGGCCTTAACTTTCCCTTGTCCGGATAAAGCTACCGGAACCAACAAAAACGGAGACGGGTGTGAACGAAAAGGTCAAAGATTATTTTAAAAGCCAGCGCAACCTTGAGGTGATGCCCGATGCCACGGTCATGGGCCAGGGTGGCGACCCCGGCTGCGGCGACTATATCGAACTCTATCTGAAAATCAATAACGACCGCATTACCCGAGCCACCGCCATGGTGGCCGGCTGCCCTTACGCCATTGCCACGACCAGCGCCTTTACCGAATTAATTACCGGTAAGCCCCTGGATGATGCCATGCTGATTTCCGGGGACGATGTCGTCGAACATTTAGGCTCGCTACCTGAAGAAAAGATCCACTGTTCCCTGATGGGGCCCGAAGCCCTGCGCAACGCCGTCCATAACTATATCATGGCGCGAATCTGCACGCCTTTTTCGGTTCCGCGAAAACCAACCTTATAAAATCCTGAGGCAAAAAGCTCAAAATGAGTCTGGCTCTCGATATCCCCGGCGGCATTCGTCTTGAACTGCAAGGCCTGCTCTGTGACATGAACGGCACCCTGACCGTCGACGGCAGACTGGACGCAAGCGTGGCCGTGGGGCTGCGGCAACTGGCGGAAAGGCTGAACCTTTATATCATGACCGCCGATACTTTCGGCACGGCGGCTCTAACCTTCGCCGAACTGCCGGTAAAACTAATCGCCATGCCGGCTGGAGTTCCGGGCGCCGTCGCCAAACGCGACTTCCTGAGAACGCTGGGCGTCGCCACCCACGCCGTCCTCGGCAACGGCTATAACGACCATCTGATGCTGGCCGAAGCGGCCATCGGAATCTGTGTCCTCGGTCGCGAAGGAGCACACCGCCTGGCCCTGACGGCCGCCGACTTGCTGGTTCCCGATCCTGGTGCCGCCCTGGAGCTTTTTCTGCACCCCCGGCGTCTGCTTGCAGGGCTGCGCAATTAATAAATCCTTTTAGCCGAACCGCTATCCCGGCCCCACTTCTTCTTAACGCGAAATTCAACCTTGCATTTGCAGTCCTGCTTTGCTAAAAAATAATTCACGGTTTTTCTACATACCAGAATTGATTAAGGAGGACGTCGATGTTGAATGATCTTCTTGCCGTAGTCCTGGCCGGCGGTGAAGGTAAGCGTTTAAGCCCTCTGACCCAGGATCGAGCCAAACCGGCCGTCCCCTTCGCCGGGCAGTACCGGATCATCGATTTCTCCCTGAGCAACTGCCTCAATTCCCACATCCGCAAAATTATCGTTTTGACCCAGTACAAATCCGGTTCCGCCTCGCGCCATCTGGCGGCGGGTTGGAGTATTTTCAATCCCGAGCTGGGTGAGTTCATCTACGAAATCCCCCCGCAGATGCGAGTCGGCGAACAATGGTATCAGGGCACGGCCGACGCCATTTATCAGAATCTTTATTCCCTCGATATAATCAAACCTAAATATGTTGTGGTCTTGGCCGGCGACCATATCTACAAAATGGATTACGGCAAAATGCTGGCCTTTCACCAAGCCAACAACGCCGTCCTGACGATTTCCGCGATCACCGTTAAACGCGAAGAGGCCGACGGCTTCGGAGTACTTCAGGTGGATGAGAGCCAGCGGGTAATCGGCTTTCAGGAAAAACCGGCAACCCCCTTGACCATTCCCGGCAAGCCCGATCATGCCTACGCTTCAATGGGGGTCTATATTTTTAATTTTGCGCTGATGAAAGAAATACTTGAAGCCGATGCCCGCAACGAAAACAGCAGCCATGATTTCGGCAAGGATATCATTCCCGCCCTCTACCCGCAGGAACGTGTCTTTGCCTATCCTTTCGGCTGCGACAGCAATAAACGCGACGCCGATTACTGGCGTGATGTCGGCACCATCGACGCTTACTGGGAAGCCAACATCAGCCTGGCCGGGGTTGACCCGACCTTTAACCTCTACGATACCGACTGGCCCCTGCGCACCTATCAGGCCCAGATGCCGCCGGCCAAGTTCGTTTTCGCCAACGTCCGCGAGCAGCGCGTCGGCCGCGCCCTGGATTCACTGGTCTGCAACGGCAGCATCATCAGCGGCGGCCTGGTCGAGCGCTCAATCCTCTCGCCCGGGGTCCGGGTCAACAGTTTTTCACAGGTATATGAATCGATTCTCATGCACCAGGTGCAGATCGGTCGTAAAGCGCGAATTCGTAAAGCTATCATCGACAAAGGGGTGCAGATTCCACCCGGAGCCGAGATCGGTTATGATCTGGCAAAGGATCGGCAAAGATTTACGGTTTCTCCCGGCGGGGTAGTGGTGGTCCCCAAGGGAACCGTCTTTTAAGTCATATTTTTTTCGCATAAGCATCCCGCTCTGTCCGGTTACGGTCTTGCTGATTGTAAAAAGACGCTTTCTTGCCAGGCAAGCTCATGACCGGGCAACCAAAACCGCTGTTCTAACCTAAAGGAGAATGCCGCATGTCTTTTATTGTTGATGTAGAAGCGCTGGAAATTCTTGATTCACGGGGCAATCCCACCATTGAAGTCGAAGTTTCCCTGGAAAGCGGGGTCATCGGCCGGGCCGCGATTCCTTCGGGGGCCTCGACCGGTATCCATGAAGCGGTTGAATTAAGAGATGGTGATGAAGAGCGCTACCTCGGCAAAGGGGTGAGCTTGGCGGTTGACAATGTCAAAGGTGAAATCGCCGATCGCATTATCGGCCTCGACGCCACCCGGCAGCGCGAACTTGACCTGAGTCTGATCGAGCTCGACGGCACCGAAAACAAAAGCCGGCTCGGGGCCAACGCCCTGCTTGGGGTCTCCCTGGCCGCAGCCAAAGCCGCGGCCGAGGTCAGCAGACTGCCGCTCTACCAGTATATCGGCGGCGTCAATGCTCATCTGCTGCCGGTGCCGATGATGAACATCCTGAACGGCGGTCAGCACGCCGACAACAATGTCGACATTCAGGAATTCATGATCATGCCGGTCGGGGCCGAGAATTTCGCCGCCGCCCTGCGCATGGGCACCGAAACCTTTCACGCGCTGAAAAAGGTGCTTAAAAGCAAAGGTTACAATACCTCAGTCGGCGACGAGGGCGGCTTCGCCCCGAACCTTAAATCCAACGAAGAACCGCTGGAATTAATTGTCGAGGCTATCGCCGCCGCCGGCTTCAGGGCCGGCAAAGACATTGTCATCGCTCTCGACGCCGCCGCCAGCTCTTTTTACAAAGACGGCAGCTACCGGCTCTCGGCCGAGGGCAAGGCCCTGGATGCAACCGGAATGGTTGATTTCTATGCCGCCCTGGTAGCCAAATATCCGATTGTCTCCATCGAGGACGGCCTGGATGAAGATGACTGGGCCGGCTGGCGGCTGATGATGGAAAAACTCGGTAAAAAGATTCAGGTGGTCGGCGACGACCTGTTCGTGACCAATCCGCAACGCCTGGCCCGCGGCATCAAGGAAGGCTCGGCCAACTCGATTCTGATTAAACTGAACCAAATCGGAACCCTGACCGAAACCCTGAATACCGTCGCCATGGCCAAAAAGGCGGGCTATACCGCCGTGGTTTCACATCGCTCCGGAGAAACCGAGGACAGCACGATCGCCGATCTGGTGGTGGCCCTCAATACCGGCCAGATCAAAACCGGCTCGGCCTGCCGCACCGACCGCATCTGCAAGTATAACCAGCTTCTGCGGATCGAACGCGACCTCGGTTGCCAGGCCGACTTTCTCGGCCGTGAGGTTTTTTACAACCTGTAATAAAACGCCAAGCAAGCTGTAAAAAAGGGCCTTCCCAAAAAAAAGAAGGCCCTTTTTTACACGATTTATCCGGCTCAGAACGCCTTCAGCTCGTTATAAAGCGTATCCCTTTGCACCGGCTGAAAACCGGCTTCGCGAATCGTATCAAGCATTTCCTCCAGAGAAATAGAAAAATGAACCCCGGCGGCGGCGACGACATTTTCCTCGATCATGGTCGAGCCGAAATCATTGGCCCCGAAATAAAGGGCCACCTGGGCCATTTTCATCCCCTGCGTTACCCAGGAAGCCTGAAGGCTGAGGATATTATCAAGAACCAGACGGGAAATAGCCAAAACCCTGAGATAGTCAATCCCGGTGGCGGCCAGGGGCACCTCCTCCGCCAAAGCGGTATTAGACGGCTGAAAGCTCCAGGGGATAAAGGCTGTAAAACCACCGGTACGGTCCTGCACCTCACGTACGCGAAACAGATGCTCAATCAGCTCCTCCGGGGTTTCCAGGGAACCGAACATCATTGTCGCCGTACTTCTCAGCCCGAGATTATGAGCCGTCTCCATAACCTCCAGCCAACGCCGCCGGCCGATCTTGTTGGGACTGAGTCGGCGACGAACACGATCAGCCAGAATCTCAGCCCCACCACCAGGAATCGAGCCCAGCCCGGCGGCCCGCAGCCGCAACAGGGTCTCTTGCAGACCGAGACCGGAAAGGTCGGCGATATGGGCGATTTCCGGAGGAGAAAAGCCGTGAATATGAATCTGCGGAAAATTCTGTTTAATGGTCTGCAGAAGCCCGGTATAATAGTCGATCTCGAGATGCGGATGAAGTCCGCCCTGAAGCAGTATCTGCGTGCCGCCCAAGGCCAGGGTTTCCTCGATCTTGGCCTTAAGCGTGATTTCATCGATGACAAAACCTTCGGCGTCTTCGGGTTTGCGGTAATAAGCACAGAAACGACATTGACAAACACAGATATTGGTATAGTTGATATTGCGGTCAATCGCAAAGGTCACCCGTTTTTTCGGGTGCAGGCGCAGCCGCAGCGCCTGCGCCCGAGCCCCGAGATCGAGCAGATCGGCGTTTAAATAAAGCGCCAAAGCCTGCTCGCGATTCAATCTGCCCTCTTTCATGCAATACTCCCTGACACCGGTCGATAAAAGGTATCCCGTTCCACCGGCCGGCGTCCGGCCCGAATGATCTGGTTACGCAGATGGTCCTCACTTAACCCGGTCGCACTTCTGGCCCCGGCGGCATGGGTAATCCGCTCCCGGATAACCGTTCCGTCCAGATCATTGACCCCAAAGAGCAGGGCGAGCTGAGCAATTTTTTCACCGAGCATCACCCAGTAAGCTTTGATATGCTGAAAATTATCCAGATAAAGACGGGCAATGGCCAAGGTCTTCAGATCATCAATGGCACTGGTTTCGCCCTTTTTACGAATGTCGGTATTGGTGGCGTGAAAAGCCAGGGGAATAAAGACCTGAAAACCACCGGTCCGATCCTGCAGACAACGCAGCTCCTCCATATGATCGATGCGGTCGGCCAGGCTTTCCACATGTCCGTACAACATCGTCGCGTTGGTGGGGATTCCGGCCGCGTGGGCCTGGGCCGTGATCTCCAGCCAGCGGCGGCCGCTGATCTTTTCGGGACAGATACGGTTGCGTACTTCAGGATTGAAAATCTCGGCTCCGCCGCCGGGCATCGCCGCAAGACCAGCCTCCTTGAGCGCGGCCAGCACAGCACTGACTTCAAGTCCGCTGATGCGGGCGAAATAATCAATCTCGACGGCGGTGAAGGCCTTGAGAACAATTGTGGGGTGAACCTTTTTCAGGCTTTGTAAAAGCTCAAGATACCAGGCAAAGGGCCGATCCGGATGCAGCCCGCCAACGATATGAAATTCCCGAATGCCCGCGGCCTCGGCTTGCCTGACTTCGGAAAGAATCTCCTCGATCCGCTGTTCGTAGGCCCCGGCTTCGCCTTTGAGCTTGCTGTAAGCACAGAAACGACATTGATTGACACAGATGTTGGTCGGGTTAATATGGCGATTGATGTTGTAGTAAACCACGTCGCCATTGAGGCGTTGATTGATTTCCGCAGCGAGTTTGCCCAGAGCGAAAAAATCGCCCTCTTCATAAAGAAAAAGGGCGTCGGCCCGGCTCAGGCGCTCTCCGGCCCGGCGTTTTTCGGCGATTTTCCTAAAATTGTCCAAAAGCTTAATCCTTGACTACTTTACAAACTCATTCAGATACCGGCCGCGAGTGACCGTATAAACCATTACTAAAGGTTTACCAGACAGACCAAACCAATTCGTCTTCGTTATGCAGATTTACATCTGATTTTGAAACGATTCGACCATCCCGCATATTCTAATTTCCGCGTCGTCATACATGCCGAAATCAACTACGCTGAAAGTTAGCTGACTTTTTAGACTACGCTTCCAGCACGGCGCCGACACAGGCGAAAAAGAAACGCTCCGGCATGCGAGCGTAAAGCCTGGCCGCCGGCTCGAGTCCGGTGCAATGCGAGACGCCCAGTTTTTCGATCTGGTAGCTATCGATGACTTCCAGGGTCCGCTCAAACTGCAGAGGACTGGAAAAGCCAAGGTGAGTGCCGCCGATCACCGCGTAAATCCGCTCACGGTTGAATTTTTCCCGGACATAATCAAGAATATTGACCATTCCGGCATGAGCGCAGCCTAAAATAACGATCAGGCCCTGATCGGAATCCAGCACCAGTGAAAGATCATCGTTGATCGGATCGGGCCTGAGTTCCCGACCATCGGCAGTAACCGCGACCATGTTCTCATCACCTAGTTCAAAATCATTACGCCGGGGAATCTCTCCCGTCAGAAAAAGGCCGGGAGCCAGTTCCCGCAACTCCCGGGAAAAGCGAAAATCGGCCCCCAGGGACTCAAGATAATTGCGGCGAAAAGGAATCCCTATATCCCGTCGCAGCTCACCCCAGAAACGCTCGATAAAAATCTCCGGATGGGCATACACCGGAATCCGACCACACTGGCGCAGAACCTGGGGCAAACCGCCGGTATGATCATAATGTCCATGGCTGATCATAATCGCCCGCAACGAAGCCAGATCTTTTTTCAGAGCCAGGGCGTTTCCGGAAATTCCCAACCCCTGACCGGTATCAAAAAGATAGTTCCCCTGACCGGTTTCGATAAAACAGGAAAAGCCGTGCTCACCAACCCCGCCAAAGGGCATTCCCACTGAGTTTTCACATAAAACCGTAATTCTACACTTCATCAGCACCTTCTCCCCACCGGATGTAACCATGCGGATCTGTATCCACCGCCAACCCCGCCGCGGCTGCCGTCAAAATGACGCGGACAATTTTAAACTAAACTGGAGCTCGTCACATCAAACCGGCTTCCTTATAATATCTGACGGCCCCGGAATGAAGGGGGGCGGAAAGCCCTTCCAACATGTTTTCCCTGGTCAGAACCGAATGGGCCGGATGCAACCTTTTGAATTCTTCAAGATTAGAGAAGACTTCCTTGACCAGGACATACACTATCTCATCCGGAATATCGGCGGAAGTCACCAGGGTGGCCTTCACCCCGAACGTGGCGACCTGTTTCGTCTGATTAGCAGCCTTGGGATAAAAACTCATCGGAATACAGGTCTTGGCATAATAAGGGTACCTGGCAATCAGGGGCTGCACGTCGGCTATTTCAACTATGTGCACTCTGATCCGTCCCTCGGTGGTTTCCCGGACAGAGTCGTTGGGGTGACCCACCGTATAAAAAAAAGCGTCGATACGTCCCTCCTGCAAAGCACCAGCGGCCGCCTCCGCCTGAATATACTCAGCCTGGATATCACCTTTTTCATCCAAGCCCGCAAGCATCAGGGCGTCGCGTGAATTACCCAGCTGGCCCGAGCCCGGATTGCCGACCCCGATACGTTTGCCTTTCATCGCGGCCAGAGAATCAATGCCGCTGTCGTCGCCGGCAATCAAAGTAACGGCTTCCGGATGAAGACTGAAAACCGCCCGCAGTTTTTTCCGGGGTTCAGCTTCCCACTCATTTTTGCCGCTGACCGCCTGATACTGCCGATCCGACTGCGTCAGACCAAACTCAAGATCTCCATTAACAACGGCGTTGATATTGTAGACCGAGCCGCTGGTCGCTTCCACTGTAGCCTTAAGCTTATAATCTCCGGACTTTGAATTAATCATGCGGCAGAGGGCCTCTCCAGTCGGATAGTAAACGCCGCTCACAGCGCCGGTTCCGATTGCGACGAACTGCATTCGCGCCCCTGATTCATCCGGCAACACCATCAGGGCTGAGCCCAGACAGTAAATCATCAGAATAAAATTTTTCAATCGTTCTCTCCTTCGTCATTTTTTCGGAAGCGAACATTTAGTCCGTTTTTTAAAATCAGACCCGGAGCAAAACCAGGGTTTGACTCAAGAGAAATAACTTACGGCATTGGCAAAAATCACCTGGCCGGGCCCAGGTCCACGCCAGTCCAGTCCCGGATCCAACGCCGCCCGTAAAGGCCAGTCAGGTAAGTGGTTTAAACGAAAAGCTCTCTCCGGGTGCGGCATCAGCCCCAAAATCCGCCCCCGGGCTCCGCTCAGCCCGGCGATATCATCCAGAGAGCCATTGGGATTGACCGGAAAAACTCCCCGGGCCGGCTGTTGTTGATCATCCACATAACGCAACGCCACCTGACGTTGTGCCTGAAGTTCGGCCAGGGTTTCCGGGGCACAAAAAAAACGCCCCTCACCATGAGCCACCGGCAGAAACAGAGACTCAACCCCGCGCAAAAAAACCGAGTCCGACTCACCTTTCGCCAGGTGGACCCAGCGACACTCATAGCGAGCCGAGCTGTTGGCGAGCAAGGCAACGCGACGACTCCCGAAACTGGAGTCACCATCACCCGGCAGCAGACCCAGATTGACCAGCACCTGAAAACCATTACAGATACCCAAAACCAAATGATCCGCCGCGACAAAGGCCATCAGTTCTTCCCAGAGGGAATGCCGCATTTTATTGGCCAGTGCATTTCCCGAACCGGTGTCATCGCCATAGGAGAACCCCCCGGGAACGACAAAAATCTGGTAATCGGCAAGTTTTTCCGGGGCGGCAATCAGATCGTTGACATGAACAATCGCGGATTTAGCCCCGCAAGCCTGAAAGGCATAAGCGGTCTCCTCTTCACAATTGATCCCGTAACCGGTCAGCAATAAAACTTTCGGACACGCCATTATGTTCTCCTAAAAACCGGCAAAGGTCGAGCGATAGGCCGTGAGCAGGGCTTCAATCTCCGTAACGAAACAAAGCTCGCCCCCCTGCCGGATTGAAATTCGGTTCTCCGCCAGCACCTCTCCAAGAGCAAGACAACCACAATCAGCTAAATCATTCTCCAGGGCGGCACTCAACTCCGGAGCCAGACTGACTAGAAAACGACCTGGATACTCATTAAAAAGAAAGAGATCGGGACGCTCCGCCAAAGGAATTTCAAGCGCCAGCCCCAGGCCTTCAGCCAGGGCGCCCTTGCCGACAGCCAGAGCCAGCCCCCCCTGAGCCAGGGGATAGAGCGAGCGCAATCGGCCGGCTTCAAGCCAGGCCTGAAGCTTTTCATACAACGGCAACGCCGTCGCCGGATCAAACTCCGGCACCAGGCCGGAAGTCTCCTTCGCTACCAGGCCGCGTTCTCTTAACAGGGCCAGATATTCACTGCCGCCCAGAGCTTTGCCGCTGCGTCCGAGAAGATAGAGACGATCACCGGGCCGTACCAAGGCAAAGGTGCGCAGCCGGGCGACATCAGGAAGCACGCCGATCGAGGAAATCAAAATGGTCGGCGGCACCGAAATCGAAACCGCCTGCCCAGCTTCCGTGAAACCGCGAAAGTCATTATACATGCTGTCCTTGCCCGAAATAAACGGGGTTCCGTAAACAACTGCGGTTTCATAGCAGGCCCGGGCGCATTCCTTCAGCTGCCAGAGCCGTTCGGGCTCGTCGGAGGAACACCAGCAGAAATTATCCAGCAGGGCAATCTGGCCCAGCGGCGTACCCACCGCCAGCAGATTACGAACCGCAGTATCAATCGCCATGACCGCCGCAGCATAAGTATCCAGATCGCTGACCGCCGGATAAAGACTCTGCGACAGGGCAACCCCTTTTTCCGAATGCGGCAGGGGCTGAACCACGGTTGTAAAAGCGTCAATCTGGTTTTTCCCGAGCAGGGGTTTTAAAACCGTTCCGCCCTGAACTTCAAAATCATACTGGGTTGTGACATAAGCGTGCGAGGCCAGATTAAGGCGGCCGAACATGGCGATAAAAAGCTCAGGTAGCGGCAAAGCTTGCGGCAGGATCGCGGGCGCCAGGGCCCGAGGCCAGGCCCGGGTATGCAATTGTTTCCGAGGCAGGCCGTTATGGAGAAAATCAAGATCCATATCCATGACCATTTCCCCCGCGAATGTGACCTTACAACGACCACTGGCCGTAAACTCACCGATAACGGTCGCCTCGACCCCGCGCAGCCGTAACAAGGTCTCGAGCTCCGGCCATTTTTCCGGGGGCACGGCCAGGGTCATTCGTTCCTGGGATTCACTGATCCAGATTTCCCAGGGGGCCATGCCCGGATATTTAACCGGCACCTTTTCCAGATCAACCCGGCAACCACCACATTCACGCGCCATTTCGGCCACCGAACAGGAAATTCCCCCGGCTCCATTATCAGTAATACTGCTGTACAGATTGCGCTGCCGGGCCTCTTTCACGATCGCGTCGGTAAATTTTTTCTGCGTAATCGGATCACCAATCTGAACCGCAGTCGCCGGACTGCCGCCGGTCAGGGCCTCCGAAGAAAAGGTCGCCCCATGAATACCGTCAAGACCGACCCGGCCACCAACCATAACCACCAGATCTCCGGGACGGGCCGCCTTTTCATGACTTAAACGGCCGGCTTCGGTGCGCCGCGGCAACAAACCTACGGTGCCGACAAAAACCAGCGGTTTCCCTTTGTAGCCGGGATGAAAACATAAAAAACCCTGCGTTGTCGGAATACCAG